>JABWCP010000016.1 GCA_013360215.1 bacterium
ATCACGCACTTGCGCCAATACGTTATTGGAAAATTTTACGAAATCATCATTTTTAGCGACGAAATCCGTTTCGCAGTTAATCTCTACCATGACCGCAAAATTGCGCGCATCGTTGACCGATGAAAGTACGGTACCTTCATTGGCAACACGGCTTTGTTTTTCGGCTGATTTTTTGAGACCGCGTTCACGGAGAATTTCTACCGCTTTGGCGGCATCCCCGCCGGCTTCAGTGAGTGCTTTTTTGCACTCCATCATACCCGCGCCGGTTTCTTCGCGTAATTTCATTACGGCCGAAGCACTAATTTCTACAGCTGACATATTTTTATAAAACTCCTGTTCCGAGGTTTGTAAAATTCCGGTGCACGGAATTAATCTTCTTTTTTCACTTCTTTTTTACCGAGACGCTTTTTGTTGAAATTCGTCTCTTCATACTTCATACGGGTTTCATCTTTGACCCGTTCTTCATCCACTTCGGCGATTTCTTTTTCTTTAGCAGCAGCTACGGCGTGTTGGTTGGCTTCCGCAACGGCATCGGCTATAGTTTTGGTGATCGCTTCGATGGATTTGGTCGCGTCATCGTTACCTGGAATTACGTGCTGAACTGTATCCGGATCGCAATTGGTATCCACGATAGCAAATACGGGAATTCCGAGCACATTGGCTTCTTTGACGGCGATGTGTTCTTTTTTAACATCCACGACAAATACCGCACCCGGTAATTGTTTCATATCTTCGATACCGCCGAGCACAATCTTAAGTTTGGCTTTTTCGCGCTCCAACATGAGGCGTTCTTTTTTAGTAATCTTTTCAAACGTACCGTCAATTTCTTTTTTCTCGATATTCTTCATGTGCTTGATGCTTTTACGAATTGTCGAGAAATTGGTGAGCATACCGCCCAACCAGCGTTCCGTCACAAAGAAGGAATTGGCGCGTTTGGCTTCATTTTGAACGATTTCTTTAGCTTGTTTTTTGGTTCCGACAAAAAGAACACGTTCACCGTTGGCAACAATTTTTGCCAGCGCTTTGCAAGCACCTTCCAGTGAATGGACCGTTTTACGCAAATCCAAAATGTGAATACCGTTCTTTTCCATGAAAATATACGGCTTCATTTTGGGATTCCAACGGCGGGTCAAGTGACCAAAGTGTACGCCGGCCGCTAAAAGTTCTTCCGTTTTCTTTTTGGGATCAAATGAGACTTGGACTTCAGACATGAGAAACTCCTTACAGGGTTAAACGACCACTTTCGTCGCTTTTGAGCGAAACTCCGCCGGTAGCAGCGGGGCACCCTCGTTCAAATCAGAAAGTGTGATTGTTTGAAAATACGCACTGCATGATTCATTCAGTGCTTTGTTTAAAAATATAAAAGAAGTCGGTCACACACATAGCGCGTATGACCGACACCACTTTTTCGATTAACGAATTAACGTTTGCTGAACTGGTAACGCTTACGAGCCTTAGCCAAACCGTATTTACGACGTTCTTTCATACGGGGATCGCGGCTCATCGCACCGATGGGTTTCAGAGCTTTTTTCATCTCTTCATCGATTTTTACGAGGGCACGCGCGATACCAAGACGAATCGCGCCGGCTTGACCACTCGGTCCGCCGCCACGGGTCAAAGCAATCACATCATATTTGGAACCGGCTTCGACTACCGTCAAAGGTTCGGTCACGTGAATCTGATGCGATCCGCGGGGAAAATAATCTTTGATGTCGCGATGGTTGATCGTCACCTTGCCGTTGCCGGGTACGAGGCGAACTCGTGCGGTCGCGGTCTTGCGGCGGCCAACAGCTGCTAATGGTGCGCTCATGGTCACTCCTGTTTATAAATTAAAATTTTAACGTTTCAGGATTCTGAGCTGAATGCGGATGTTTTTCGCCCGCATAAATTTTCAGCTTCTTTATCATTTTAGCGCCGAGCGTGTTTTTGGGCAGCATGCCATGCACGGCCAAATACACAACGCGTTCCGGTTTGGTGCGAATCATATCTTCAAACTTAGTGATTCGTTGTCCGCCGGGATACATCGTATTATGAATGTATTCTTTGATTTTTGTTTTTTTGCCGGTCAAGCGAACTTTGTCCGCATTCACTACGACCACAAAATCTCCGCAATCCATATGCGGCGCATAATACGCTTTGTTTTTGCCTTTGAGAATTGACGCTACACGGCTGGCAAAGCGACCCAGTGTTTGGTCAGCAGCATCCACGACGAACCACTTCTGTTTGATTTGGTCGGCCTTGGGCATCAATGTCTTGTTCGAAACTTTCACGGTATAAACTCCTTAGAGCCTAAATGTATAAAAATATTATAACTTACGCATTTTAGGGGACGCAATATAATAAACGACCTAAGACAATGCAAGAAGTTTTTAATAAAAAAGTAATTGATTATTATTCATGCGATAAAGACCGTTTTTGTCATTCGCATCCTTTGCTCTAAACCCCTTTTAAACAACGATCTATCAGCCGATTTTTTAATGCCGTATTTGTTCAATCATACATTCGAACATTCTTTTCTAAAAAACTGCGCATTGTTTCAGCGGAACGGTTATCATGCACGGCAAACTGTTCCAGTTCGGTTGTATCATTTTTCAAGTAACCACCCGGTTGTGTTTTAGAGCCGACACTGATCGAGGTTACGCCAAGCTTCAATGTGCGATTGCGAAAATCGGGTGATTCGCGCGTCGACATCGCTATATCCCAATCCGGATTGATCCATCGAAATACCGCAATCAAATAATGCAAATCACTCTCAAATACATCGGAGGCTTTATTTTGCACACCGACAGCAGGTCGAATACGCGGAAATGAAATAGTGATTTGCAACTTGGGATACGCTTCTTTGAGATACGCCGCATGCATGGCTAAAAAAAACGCATCCACACGCCAGTTCTCAAGCCCGAGCAAAACACCTAATCCGATTTTCGAAATCCCCGACATCGCAATGCGATCCGGTGTTTCAAGCCGATGGCAGAAATGCGACTTCATTCCGCGCGGATGATATAGACGGTAGTTAGTCTCATGATACGTTTCTTGATATATATAAACCCCTTCACACCCGGCTTCGCGGAGTAAAGCGTAGTCATCCGTATTCAACGGTTGTACCTCGATCCGTACATGGTCAAATAATGTTTTGGCTATACGCACAGCCTCCGCAATATAGGTTACGCCTGCAAATCGACGCTCTTCGCCTGTGACCAATAGCACACGACGAACACCCGTCGCCGCTATCGCTTGTAATTCTTTTTCGATCTGTGCTTGATTGAGCACAACGCGTTGAATTTTATTTTCTACACGAAATCCACAATACGTACAACTGTTGTGACAATAATTTGACAGATAAAGCGGGGTGTACAAATGAATCGGGCGATGGATTTGCTGTTTAGCTTGTTGAGCTATTACATGACGATATGCGTCGGAGGCCGGAGAAAGCAGAGTTATAACGTCTTCGGGAAATTTAATATCAGACGCATCGGCAAGGATATTTTCTACCGATTTTTTTGTTCGTGTGTCTAAAAGATTCTCTACTACAGGCCAGCGATAAGATTGCCAACGCGAATAAAAAGACATAGTAAGATTAATGTTTGGAACAACAGGATTCGCTACTACCGGCAGCCACGGCGTGCATATCCGGACTGATATACGGGATACCAAGAGACAGCCCCCTGAGAATCAATAAAACAGCCACGCCACCTACTACGACAGGAATCAATCTAGTGATTTTCTGGCGCGTTGTGGTGGTAATGAATTGACCAAAAATTGCAACAGCGGTCATTGCCGGCAACGTGCCCAATCCGAATAATGCCATATACAACGCACCTTCCCACGCATGACCTGTGGCCATAGCACCTCCGAGCGCTATGTAGACCAATCCACACGGTAAAAACCCGTTGAGTAAACCCAGTGTGAGGAGTGATGTAGGATTGGGATCACGCAGAACTTGACCAAACCATCTCCGCATCGCTGTCCAACCGCCCTGGAGCGATGAGTCCGGCCATATTTTTTGTTTGATCGAATTCGGCAGAAAAAGCGCTAACAAAATGGCCACACCAAGCCCAATAGATAATCCTTGTTGGAGCCCAACGGTCTGCAGCGTCGCACCAACTGCCCCTACAACCAAACCCATCATGGCATATGTAAAAGCTCGGCCGCCATTGTACAGCAAAGCTGATCTTACCAGCATAAACCACCGACGATCACGTTGTGGTATCGCTAATGCCAATGGACCACACATGCCGATACAGTGGAAACTTCCAAGTACACCCACCAATAATGCTGAGTATATTTCAAACATAATAAGCGACTCGCCGATTTATTCGATGTAAATTACATCTTCAAGATAATAATCATTATTTTCCGATTTCCATTCTAGCTTTGCACGCCACATCCCGGGTAATGCTTTTTGTAAATCTATCGCTTGCGATCGTAGGCTGTCAAGCTTCAAAGGTACGACGATATCCCGATCGGCATCCGATGCACGATACAAGGTCAGTGTGCCGCCTGTGATTTGTGAGATTGGCTCAGGAAAAACTACTGTCATCGCACGCTCGGAAATATTCCATGTCGGTTTTTGTTCCAACTTCTTCGTACGTTTGATCGCTTGAATTCGCTTTTCATAAGCAATCTCATTGTCGTAATAGTTGGTACTTACTAAATCCTCACGACTCATGGAGGAAACAAATACCATTCCAAGAATGAGAAGCGCAAAACCAACATAGAGCACAGTGATTCGGAATCCCCAGTTTTTAAATAATGACATACCTCTTCCTTTCACTGCATTGGTGACACAAACGAAGTTTCTTCGGTTGAAACTTTCATTCCGTCTTTATATACACCTATTTTAATTCTAGTATTCATCGTACGGATTGACTTACGCGGAATATCTACTAAAAACGTAGACTCTACCAATTCGTCCGGATGCAACCGCAATTCATGGGTACCGATCAGTGCAATATTACCTTCCACACCTTCAAGTTTAAACTCAATTTGCATCGCATCAAATGTCTTATTGAGCACTTTGGCTGTATACACATTCCGTATATCACCATTCTCCATAAGTTGGAAGATCGGTCCTTTCGCGCGTAAAATCGTTGTTTGAATATCTTTACGTTTGAAAAGGAAAACAGACGTCACTGTAATCAATACAGTGAGGACCGCCGAATACAAAACAATACGCGGCGTAATTTTGAAAGGTAATTTTTGCGAAATAAGATTATATGAGCCGTAGCGGATGAGGTTTTTAGGCCGCTTGATTTTTTCCATGACGGAGTCGCAAGCATCCATACATGCCGTACAGTTAACGCATTCCATCTGTGTGCCATTACGAATATCAATTCCTGTCGGGCATACCTGTACGCATAATTTACAATCAATACAGTCACCCAAGTTTTCACCATCGGTATTCCCTTTTTTTAGTTTTCCTCGGGGTTCACCACGCTGAAAATCATACATGACACCGATGGAATTTTTATCCAGTAATACGGACTGCAGGCGGCCATAGGGACAAACATAGATGCAAGCTTGTTCGCGAAAACGGGAAAAGATACCATAGAATATCAGACTAAAAATCGTCATCGCCGTAAAACCGTTGACGTGCATCCCGATCGGATCGTTGATGATTTTGAATAACTCATCAACACCGATAATATACGCGAGCAAGGTGTTACCGATAACCCACGAAATCGCAAAAAAGATAATATGCTTAAATGTTTTCTTGAGGATTTTGTCGGCATTCCATGGCGCTTGATCCAATGCGTATTGTTTGGGTCCGTCACCTTCAATCCAGAATTCGATTTTTCTAAAAACCATTTCCATAAAAATCGTTTGGGGACATGCCCAACCGCACCAAATACGCCCAAATACGGCAGTAAAAAGGACGATAAATATGACGATGGAAAGAAACGTGAGCGCAAAAAGATAAAAATCTTGCGGCCAAAAGGCTAAACCAAATAGTATGAATTTTCGCTCCAGTATATTGAGCATGATAAAAGGATGGCCATCTACTTTGATAAACGGTACGCCAAAAAGCACGACGAGTAGAATGATCGAAACGATCACTCGCCAATGATGAAATGCTCCGGCGACAAGCTTTGGGTAAATCCAAATACGTGCACCTTTTTTATCAATAATTCCTATACGGTCTCGATACGTTTCACCGTCCGCATTCTTAATCTGCGCTAATTCCTCTTTTATCTCAGCCATAATACCGCGTAATCAACTTTCTTTTTATTGTTTGACCAGATCACCTTGCGGCGCTTTAGCATTCGGTGGATTGGTACCCCGTAGTGTTAGAATATAACTGGAAACCAAAAGCACATTTTTTTCACCGAGTTGTTTCCAAGAAATCATTCCTTTTTCGGGAACACCTTTCCAAGCCGTTCGCACGACATTATTGATACCCGCGCCGTGAATCCAATAATCGTCCGTCAGATTAGGCCCGATACCACCTTCGCCCAGTTTACCGTGACAAGGTACACAGTTAACGGTGAAAATCTCTTTGCCTTTACCGAGGCTTGCGGCATCGGTTAGAGCCGTAAACTCTTTAGTAAGTTCTTCTTCTTTCGGTTTTTCGGCGGCCGGCATAAAGGCTACAACGCCTTTATTGGTCGGGTCGGTTGGCTTATAATAATACGGGCCTTTGTAACCGGTACCAAGCACATCAGCTTTTTGATAATTAGGATCCATTTCTTTGGTCCATGTATTATCAAATTCTTTTTTGTATTCATCCACCGAGCGATCGCCTATTTCCAAAACATGATAAAATATCAAGTAGATGACAGCCCAAACGATCGTGATGTAAAACATATTGACCCACCAGGGCGGGAGTGGATTATCGTATTCGCGAATGCCGTCATAATCATGATCAAGCAATTCATCTTTGACTTCAGCCATATTATTTTCCTCCGTGTTTGTATCCGTTGTTTGATACAGCGATTTCTTCGCCATCGAGCGGCATCGTTTCCATATGGTGCAGATGCCGCTTATCTATACGCACAAGCCACGCGATCAGACCCACAAAAAAAACGAAGAAGATCACGAGCGCTATGGTCGGCCATATTTCCAGACCGCCTGCGTTTTCCAAAATGCGACGTAACATTATTGTTTCACCTTGATATCGGTTCCCAATCGTTGCAAATACGCGATCAAGGCAACGATTTCTTTATCCGGTGTCGTGGGAAATCCGTTTTGTGTCAAGTCGCCTGCAACAGCCGTTGCTTGCGCTCTCAAATCATTATTGGCTACCTTCTCATATCCTTTTTCATACGGCACACCTACGATCTGCATGGCCGAAATTTTCTTTTCTGTCGTTGATATATCGAGACTATTTTCAAAAAGCCACGGGTAGGCCGGCATGATCGAACCCGGTGAAATAGCTCTGGGATCCATCATGTGACTATAATGCCATGAATTCGTGTATTTGCCGCCGACGCGATGCAAATCCGGACCTGTACGTTTTGAGCCCCATTGGAACGGGTGATCATAGACGTATTCGCCGGCTTTGGAGTATTCGCCATAGCGTTCCGTTTCGGAACGGAAAGGACGCACAAGCTGCGAGTGGCAAGTATAACATCCTTCACGGATATAAATATCACGCCCTTGTAATTCCAGCGGTGAATAGGGTTTGACACTGGCAATAGTCGGAATATTGGATTCCACTGCAAACGTAGGAACGATTTCCAAAATACCGCCGATAGCAACGGCGATCAGCGTTAAAACGATAAACGGTAAAGGCTTGCGTTCGATAAGGCGATGATAATACGATTGGCCATGTTGCACATATTCTTTAGTCAATGCCGGCGCTTCCGCTTTTTCGTCGGCAACAAACTGACCTTGTTTCGCCGTTTTGATGAGATTGTAAACCATGATAAACATGGATGCAAAGAACATCGTACCGCCGATCGAACGAATCACGTACATCGGGATGATCTGCGTTACCGTTTCAAGAAAATTAAAATATTGTAGTGTACCTTCCGGTGTGAATTGTTTCCACATCAGACCTTGCGTAATACCGGCCCAATACATCGGTACCGCGTAAAACACTATACCGAGAAATCCTAACCAAAAATGCGCGTTGGCTAATTTTTTAGAGTACAATGTGGTATTCCACATTTTGGGTACAAGCCAGTATAAAATACCGAAAGTCAGGAACCCGTTCCATCCGAGTGCGCCGATATGTACGTGCGCGATCGTCCAATCCGTAAAGTGGCTAAGCGCATTGACATTTTTTATTGAAAGCATCGGACCTTCAAATGTTGCCATACCATAAGCGGTCACAGCAACCACCATAAATTTGATCACCGGTTCTTCACGTACTTTATCCCAAACGCCACGTAACGTAAGAAGACCATTGATCATACCGCCCCAACTCGGTGCAATGAGCATGATCGAAAAAACAGAACCCAACGATTGAGCCCAATCCGGAAGCGCACTATAAAGCAAATGGTGCGGGCCTGCCCAGATATATAAAAAGATCAATGCCCAAAAGTGAATGATCGAAAGACGATACGAGTACACAGGACGATTAGCCGCCTTGGGCATAAAATAATACATCAATCCGAGATACGGCGTCGTAAGGAAAAACGCTACGGCATTATGGCCGTACCACCACTGTACCAGCGCATCCTGCACGCCGGCAAACACCGAATAACTCTTGAACCATCCTGCGGGAATGGCCAGCGAATTGACGACATGCAACATAGTGACCGTTACCCATGTGGCGATATAAAACCAAATCGCGACATACATGTGGCGTTCGCGGCGCTTGATGATCGTACCGAACATATTGATACCAAATACGATCCACACGAGTGCAATGGCGATATCGATCGGCCATTCTAATTCTGCATATTCTTTACCGCTGGTAATACCAAGCGGCAAGGTGATTGCGGCCGAAACGATGATCAGCTGCCACCCCCAAAAGTGAATATTACTCAACGTATCGCTGAAAAGCCTTGCTTTGCAAAGTCGCTGCAGCGAATAGTAGAGACCCATAAAAATCCCGTTACCGACAAACGCAAATATAACCGCATTGGTATGCAGCGGCCTGATGCGTCCAAATGTCAACCAAGGGATATTCAGGTTAAGCGCCGGCATATAAAGCTGGATGGCAATGATCACGCCGACCAGCATACCGACAATACCGAAAATAACAGATGCGATAGCAAACTTCCGCACGATACCATTGTCGTACTCAAATTGTTCGAGCCGACCTGCCACCTGCGGTTCATGCGCTACGGATGTCTTTTCCATGACGTTTAATTCTCCGTGGATGATGAAGGGTTTGAGGTTATGTGATTTTGATTTTCGTCTAATAGCATGCGCATCGCGGGTGTATGCGTATCTTCATACTGTCCCCTGTTCATGGCCCATAAAAATGCAGCCAAAAAACCAAACGCCAGCATCAGGCTGACGGCGATAAGTACAACTAATATGTTCATACGTTTCTTAATGAAGATATCGGTACCTCCGGTACCGTTTTTAAAAGTTGATTTTTTCTTGCTATCCATCGAACGGCTATAACCGTGAAGGCTACCACGGAGATTGCTGAAATAGGCATGATCACTGCCGCAGCTACCGGCGCCAAAAGACCTTGCACAGCTAAAGTAACAGCCACAAGGTTATATAGTAGTGTGAGTCCGAACGCCGCGTACACTGTTTTTTTGGTTTGTCTAGCAAAAATTAAAAAACGCGCTAACTGTGGCAGCGCTTTAACATCCATGATCGCATCGGAACTCGGCGTGAACGCAGCCGTGTTTTCGGCAATCGCTACGCCCACATCGCTCTGCTTGAGCGCTCCGGCATCATTGAGTCCGTCGCCAATCATCAAAACACGACGTCCGGACACCTGCTGCTGCCGAATAAATTGTAGTTTATCTATCGGTAATTGCCTAAAAAGCATTACCGCACGGTTGGTAAACAATTGCTCTAGCCGATTTTTTTCACGGTCACTGTCTCCGGAGAGTACGAAAAGTTGATAGTCCTTCGGTATGACTTTGCTCAGGTATTCTGTGCCTTCTCGAAATTCTGATAAAATTGTAAAACACCCCAAAAGCGATCCATCAATCACAATATGCACCTGACTGCGTTGCGCATCACTGTAAAATGGGGAGTTTTCTGCCGACGGTAACCCTTCTAGCCATGCCAAGGAACCGATTTTCACATGATGACCATGTACGGTTGCTGTAATTCCTTTACCTGATATTTCTTCATACCGATCAACGACATACGTTTCAACGTGATCCAGATGGTCATATACTGCACGGCTAAGCGGGTGTGTAGAATTACGAACTACGGCAGCAATAATAGCTTGCTGTTCTTTGGTCAACGGGCTTCCTTCAAACGAAACCGATGAACTTTGCGACTTAGTCAACGTTCCTGTTTTGTCAAAAACGATCGTATTGATCGCTGCTAGGTTTTCTACGACATGATAGTTTTTAATATAAAGTTGCTGCTCCGACAGTACGCGCAATGCGGTGCCAAATGTAAAGGGAATGGAGAGAGGTAAACCGCACCCGCAGGAAACAATCAGAACCGAAGTCACCGTGTCAATCAACATGGCCGGATCGGTCGCATACCAATACACGCCCGTCATAACGGCGATTGTTAATACGGCCGCCGTAAAATACTTGGCCACCGTATTGGAAATATTCTGAATTCGACTTTCCGATGAACCCGTGAAGGCTTCTTGATTCCACAACTGTTGCAAATAACTTTGTGATACTTCTTTGACCACTTCCACTTCGATAGCGGAACCGGTTTGACGCCCTCCGGCAAAAATTTTATCACCCTGCATCACCGATACAGGTATACTTTCCCCGGTAACAAAACTATAATCAATCGTCGCAATCCCATTGATCAATACGCTATCCGCCGGTATGAGCTCCTGATAACGAACAATTAACACATCTCCAACCCGCACCTGTTCGATCGGTATCACTATGGCGGAATCGCCTGTTTTTTTCTGTACCGCAAGCGGAAAATAGGATTTCAGATTGCGTTCAAACGACAACGTATAAAATGTTTTTTTCTGAAATATTTTTCCTATCAAAAGAAAAAAAGTAAGCCCTGCCAGCGAATCCAAATAACCGGAGCCGAATCCGTGGGTGATATCCCAAAGGCTGCGAACGATCAACGTCGTTATACCGATCGAAATCGGTACGTCCATCGTGATCGTTTTTTCTTTTAGCGCATTAAATGCTGACGAAAAAAAACCGCTCACGGCATATAGTAACGGCAGCGCTACCACGATGCTTAAATATCTAAAATAATCCCTCAGTGGCGCCTCGATCTGCCCGCCGGCAAGGTAGTCGGGTAATGCCAGCAACATAATGTTACCAAAACAAAAACCGGCTATACCTAACTTGATATATAGATGACGCTCGACGGCAGGTGCTGTAGCCCCAGCTTTATCGTGCCTTGAAAAATCGGGTTCATAACCTATCGAAGCAAGCCTTTCCGCTATCTGCCGCAATGATGTCAATCGATCATCAAATAGGATATAAGCTTCCTTACGTAGGAAATCTACACGTACCGATTGTATACCGGATTCCATTTTATGCAGATGTTCCAAAAGCCAGATGCATGCGCTACAATGAATTTGCGGTAAAAATAACGTTACACGAACACGATGATCATGTTCGAACTGTATAAATGAACTCCGTAACTCAGGTATATCCAGAAATTCATATTTAACATTAACTTTGGCTTTAGGAAGGGAGCGCGCGCCGTCTTTAAGATCGTAATATTCCCCCAGATCATGCTCGTGCAAAATTTGATAAACCCATTGGCATCCTTGGCAGCAAAATGTTTTTCCGCTGATTTGGACTGTGTCCGTATCGCAAATATCACCACAATGAATACACGTTTGCTTGGATTGAATAGTTGTTTCTGCCATAGACGGTGAGTTAGACATTTTTTTGTTAGACGGTTTCGAAATTACAATGAGGATAAAGGAATCCTCTGTCAGAATTTCTGATAACTAATTATAATTTTTTTACAATTCCTTCTCAAAGATGTGAATCATCTTTAAGTATGACTTTTATCAGGCAATATCGTTTTTTCATTAGATTAATTATCATAAGATGAAGTTTTATTTATATTTAAATAAATTTAAACAATTAAAATAAACTACATTCCTGATTTAATACCATTTATATAATACATGATTTCAGATGTTTTTTAGAGTTAATCAATTTTGGTTGGAATAAATTTTAAAAATAAATGTTGCAACATTAGGTGTTATAACATATATTAACCTAATTAGTTCATAATCCACTTAACCGTTCTAAACATAAACAGGAGTTACCAGATGAATCGCATGATGGTTTTTGCCGCCGCATTGCTTATCAATGTAAGCGCATTTGCACAGTCCAATTGGGGTGTTGATGTTTCTCACTCCAATGTTCTTTTCACAGTTTCCCACCTTGTTGTTTCCGATGTACAAGGCTATTTCAAAGAATTTGATGCAACCCTAGGTTACAGCAAAGAAGATTTTTCTGATGCTACCGCTACGATGACCATCAAAGTCAACAGTATCAATACGGGAATCGAAAAACGCGATGCACACCTTAAAGCTGACGATTTTTTTGCGGCCGACAAATTTGCTGACATTACATTTGCAAGCAAATCATTCAAAAAAACCGGTAAAAACACGTTTAAAATAACCGGCGATCTCACTATGCGTGGTACCACTAAAACCGTGGAATTAGACGCTGTGTATCGCGGCGAGATCAAAGATCCGTGGGGCAATACCAAATCCGGCTGGAAAATCAATGGCACCGTCAATCGTTTTGATTACGGCCTCAAATGGAATGCCGCAATGGAAACAGGTGGACTTGTCGTAGGAGAAAATGTTGATATTACCATTAACCTCGAAATGGTAAAAAAGAAATAAACCCCCTTTTCCCCTTATATAAGAGGCGACGCAACTTCGGTTCGTCGCCTCTTTTTTATTTAATATCACTCATAGTTTTTTTACATTAATACCATGCGTATCGAAGAGCGAATACATCAAAAGAAATTTCGTAACGAATACCATAAGCTTTTAGCTAATATCGCCTACCACCATCACTGGCTTATGGTCGAGCAACAAAAATTACTGAAACCGTTTGGCATTTCATTTACTCAATGGAATGCCTTAAGTATCTTACGCGGCCAATATCCCCATGCGGCTTCGATTCTTTTGATCAAAGAACGCATGATTGATCAAAGTTCGGATGTGTCACGTTTGGTTTCACGATTATTACATAAAAAATGGGTTACGCGAACTACTTGTCCGAAAGATCGTCGTCAGGTTGATGTCGTCATAACACAAAAAGGCCTTGACCTGCTTGCTCAGATTGATCCCTTAGCTGAACAATTTGAAAGCCTGATTACTCATCTTGACGAAAAAGATGCGCAATTGGTTAATAGCATCATGGATAAATTGAGAAAGTAAAATCATGCGTTTTTTTATTCTCTTATGTCTATTTAATTTCTCAGCTTGCTCCGTCAAACAGTCATCGCCTATTACAGAACAACCTTTTACCCCCTCACACGAATTTAGTTCCTATTGGTATCAAGGGCAGGCTGAAATTACACGTTATGAACTCACGCAAGCCCGCTATGGCGAATTACGTAAGGGAAATGCAATTTTAATTTTTGTCACGGAGGATTTTCTCACCGAAAAACAAGTCAAATTAGAAAATTATACACCCGATTCGAAGGCGCATTCAATCCCCATTTTGAAGCTTAATTTTGTTTCAAATTTTAATACCGGCATATACAGCTATTCACCGATGGTTTCCGCATTTATGCCGCTTGATACATCTCGCTACCGCTACCCTATCAAAATCACCGGTTCCGTCCAAGAGTGGTGCGGTCTTGTATTTACTCAAATCAATCATCGTAACAATCAATTTAACGTACAGAGTTATTCATACTTCGAAAATGAAGGCGACGAATCATATCCTCTTGAACCTGCCTGGCTTGAAGATGCATTGTGGACTAAGGGGCGCCTTGGCCCGACCGCTTTGCCTACCGGCCGTATTCGAATAATCCCGGGACTTACCCAATCACGATTTTTACACCGTCGTCTGGGTGTGGAAACGGCTGAAGCCTCGATTCAGGAGTTACCCGATGATCGCGGACAAACAGGTCCAATCATTTCATACAAAATCGAATATACATCCTACGATCGTACACTCATCATCAACTTCAAAAAAGCGTGGCCTCACGAGATTACTTCGTTTGAAGGAATTTATATGGATGGTTTTGGGGAAAAAGCCAAGAAACTGCACTCCATTGGCATCAGGACACACACCATTAAAACAGACTATTGGACTAAAAATACCAATGCGGACTCCACCTATCGTGAATTGTTGGGCCTTAAATGATACGAGCTATTTTTTTTGATCTTGGAAAAGTACTTGTAGATTTTGATTGGAATACTGCGGCTGAACATATTTCTCGCAAGTCTGAACTCAAAATCACTGAAATCATTTATCGTTGCACAGCCAGCGACATAGCCATTGCATTTGAATGTGGGCAATTAGATTCAAAAGAGTTCCTTGAAAAACTAAAATTGAGTTTGAGATTTCGAGGAACAAACAATGAACTTCATTCTTTGTGGACTGAAATTTTTACCCCCATCCATAATAACATTGAACTGCTTTATCGGTTGAAACCACACTATACTTTAGGTTTGATTTCCAATACAAACACACTTCATTTCGATTATATCTGCAACACGTATGATTTTACCAAAGAATTTGACAAACTAATACTATCATACGAAGTTGGTGCGATGAAACCCGCTCGACAAATCTTTGAAAAAGCCATTGTCGGTATGAGCCTTCACTCTGAAGAAATAATTTTTATTGATGATATTGCGAAAAATCTAGTTGGCGCTACGGACTTAGGTTGGCAGACTATACATTATACCGGGCACGACGCCTTGATAAAAAATCTACAAATATTTAATGTTATCATATTAAAATAGAAAAGAGGGGTTCAATCGAACCCCTCTTTTATCAATATTAATTTCAAATCGCTTTTATACCAAACCTTGATCCATCATAGCGTTAGCGACTTTTAAGAATCCGGCAATATTTCCTCCAACCACATAGTTACCCGGGTGACCGTATTCTTTTGCTGTATGCAATGACGTATCGTGTATACTCTTCATGATACCACGCAGACGTTGATCCACCTCTTCAGCGGACCACGGCAACCGCATACTGTTTTGTGTCATTTCCAGACCGGATGTTGCTACACCGCCGGCATTGGAAGCTTTACCGGGTGAAAACAGAATACCGGCTTGTTTGAACACTTCGTAGGCATCCAGAGTACTCGGCATATTAGCGCCTTCGCAAACGCAGATACATCCGTTTTTTACAAGCTCTTTGGCGTCTTCGACGCCAAGTTCATTTTGTGTAGCGCATGGTACGGCAACATCCACTTTTACACTCCATGGACGTTTGCCGGCATGATACTCTACTTTGAACTCATCAGCGTAATCTTTGACGCGGTCTTTACCGCTTGCACGCATTTTGAGCATATAATTTATTTTTTCACCTTGAATGCCGTCTTTGTCATATACGAAACCATCGGGACCTGAAATAGTAACTACTTTGCCGCCCAATTCCGAAATTTTAAGTGCCGCACCCCAAGCCACATTGCCAAATCCCGATACGGCAAAGGTCAACCCTTTAATGTCTTTACCTTTGGTGCGCAGCATTTCTTGTGCAAAATAGGTAACGCCAAATCCTGTAGCTTCCGGACGAATCAAAGAACCGCCCCAGTTGATACCTTTACCCGTGAGAACACCGGTAAATTCATTTTTCAGCCTCTTATATTGACCAAAAAGAAATCCGATTTCGCGACCACCGACGCCGATATCCCCTGCGGGAACATCCAGATCGGCACCGATATGTCTGTACAGTTCCGTCATAAAACTTTGGCAAAAGCGCATCACTTCGTTATCACTTTTTCCTTTGGGATCAAAATCCGAACCGCCTTTTCCGCCGCCCATGGGCAGCGTAGTTAGGCTATTTTTGAAAACCTGTTCAAAAGCCAAAAACTTTAAAATCCCGAGATTGACGGACGGGTGAAAACGTAAACCACCCTTATACGGCCCGATAGCGCTGTTCATTTGCACGCGAAAGCCGCGATTGATATGTATTTCTCCCTGGTCGTCTTGCCAAGGAACACGAAACATGACTACACGTTCCGGTTCGACCATACGCTCTAATATTTTAGCCGTACGATATTCCGGATGACGGTCTAATACCGGTTCTAATGATTCGGCCACTTCTTGGACTGCTTGATGAAATTCCGGCTCCGCCGGATTTTTGGCTTTAACTTGCGCCAAAACCGATTTGACGTAGTCTGACATACTATGCCTCTACCTGGATTAATTAAAACAAATTTTATTCATTTCCGCGCAAATCTCGTTATTTATACTCTGAAAGTCAATATTTTTGGAATGTTATCTGGCGTGAGAGACTCTAGTTACCCCCATATTTCGCTAAATTAATTTGGCTTGTGATTGGAATAAATATAGGCCTGCAACTTTATGTTTTAAAACACTCACTTATAGTATTATGGCGTGTAAGTTTGACCGCATACTTTTGGTTTCCGCTAATTTATGAATATATGTGAGATCTATCCCACATGGAGAGGTCAGCAATATCTTTTAGTTAAATTATTTTTAATTGGGCTAAAGAAGAACATGCTACATTGTAGCCAATAGGACGAATGCCGATCCTACTATCATGTAGGCATTATTTAAAGAGTGCTCCTTATCGACCAATATACGTACCCACCCTTATCCCGAAAGCAGTAAAATAGTTCGCTCGTGCCTGTAGGATTTTCTGGTGAGCATGTAAAGCTTTCCATATTTAGTTGTTGCCCATTAATTGTTCTCCTATGAATTTTCCAAAAAAAAACCCTTCCTCGATGAGGAAGGGTTCTTGTCAAAGGAAGATATTCTTAGAATTTAAACCCGACGGAAAAACGATGTGTTCCGCCAAGAATTCCCATATTCAAATAACCGTAATCAACAGTAGCTCCAAAGCTGTCGTTGAATTTATAATCAACACCAGCGCCCATAGTCAAACCGCTCATACCAGCATCGCTACCGGTATTATAGTCACGGTCTTTTTTCAATGTCGAAGTGTAGCCTGCGCGAGCAAAAAACATATTTTGGAATCCATATTCCAATCCAAAATTTGTACGGCTGGCTTGAAAACTGTTAATATTTTGCTCTAACATACCCGTAATCGAATTCTGTTCGTTACGCATCAAATCCATACTGGCACCAAAATTAACAGAAGCCGGCATATTGAAGAATTCAGACTCATATGCCAAATAAGCCGTTTCGTTCGTCAAAGGATCAACTGTAATGGTTTGTAGGAGACCATCACCTTTGTATGATGCTTGAGGGCCAAGGTTGTTTACAACAAAACCTAACTTCAAACCACGGAAATCGGTGTTATAGGTAAAGCCAAAATCAAACGCATAATTGCTCGCGCTAACAAGATCAATTTGCGAATTGATAAATTTGACCGTTAAACCGCCGCTTACTCGATCCGTGACTTGTTTGGCAAAAGTTACACCTACGGAAAGTTCGTAAGGTGCATAATTTCCAATTCCGCCATCAGGATTTGCTTCACTTGTGCGCTGAATATCGCCATAACTCATGTAGTTAATGCTGGCGCCGATCACACCTGCATCACCCATGGGAAATGTTATCGCACCGTAGTTTGAAGAAATGCCTGCAAAATGATTCAAATAAGAAAAACTAAATGTCGGCGAAGTAGCTGCTGACACATTAGCCGGATTCCAATAAATAGCATTGGCACCGGATGTCGTAGTAATGCCCGATTGGCCGAGCGCGACTTCACGTGCGCCCATCGGAACTTTGAGGAACATAAAGCCGGCCGTACCGCGCTTTTCTTCACCTGCAAAAGCATTGATGGTGTACATCAGTGCCAAAGCTAAGGCTAATATCTTATGTTTCATACTTTCTCCTTTTGTGATTAGTAGTCCCGCCGACAATGTCGGCGGGGTTACTTTAAACTGCTTCAATACGATTATCGAATATCCGGACCGCTAATCGTATATTTCTCCATGATGACAGCAAATTTCACTGTCTTCTTACCATATCCAGGAGCGTCAACTAACGCAATATACATTCCGCTTGCAACACCATCACCGGTTTCGTTCAGCAGATCCCATATTTCTGTGCTGGTTTGGGCTGCTGTCGCATCGAAAGTGATATCCAACGGATTGGTATTTAAACGATCGTTGTTGGAACCTGCAGTATGACGCAACGTGCGCACAAGGTCACCGGCGACAGTAAATATACGGATCGTACATGTACCCGGCAGACCTGTGAATTTGACGCGTTTGTCAAATAAGCTAGCCTGGTATGTCGAACGGCCGTAGTAAGGATTAGGTACTACAAGAATACCATCCATACCTTTTTTCTTTGCACTGGATGTCGTAGCCGTTTTACCAGCCGTCGTAGAATAAGTGTATGTATCCGACGGTGTAAGTACGTGATTTACACGGAATTTGAACGTACCATTATCAATCCAGTTGGAGAAGATATTATGACGTTCTGCTGCCGTGATAGCCGTTCCACCATCTGAGCCGGCACCGCGAGCCGTGACATATAAGCCATGTAACGTCGCCGCATCGGCATCCGGCGCTGAAGAAACTGCGTCACCACGATATCCCATCCACATGACAGCGTAGGAAACTTTATCATATGGCGCAGTATAAAAGCCCAGAGCGCGCGTACCGCCGCTATAGGAGTTGGTGTCAAAGTATGTATAGTTAAAGCGACCGACACCACCTGAAGTGTAAGAATTAACACCGTCCATTGTCCAAGCATCGAATGTATCACGATCGCGGAAGTTCACTTCGATTTGACGCGGAGCGGTATTACCGTCTGTTTCATCCACTTCGAACACGGAGAAAGGAGCCAACGTAGTATCATTAGAAGCCGCGGTGGAACCTGTGCCGTGTTTGTAAATGACCTGCCATCCCGAAGGATCGCGGCTCATCACGATATCAAAGTCACGACGATCCGGTATCTCAACGCCACCGATACCCCAGAATTCTTCAGTAAACTCAATAACTCCACCAAATTCGGTAAGCCCGCCGGGACCTGACCACCAGCGAGTTTCTTTTCCTAATCCTGTGCGATAAGCACCGTATTCGTATGAAGAACTCTTCCAACCGCTGGCATCTGTTACTTTGATCATAACGCCATCAACGATGCCGAATTCTTCCTGATCCGGATGACCCGCTTGGGCAATCGTTGTGTTAAATAAGCGATCATCGTACACATAGTCGCTATCATTAGGAGCGGTCTTATCCGGATTATAAACTCCATTATTATCCACATCCACGTACGTATCGGGATTGTCCACAAGATTTGAAAAAGCAACCGTCTGATTCGTTGTCGTATTGATCACGCGATACGCGAGTGTTCCTTCGGCGATACCATGGAGCGGTTTGCCATCCGCCGAATCATTGGTTGTAAACATTTCGATACGGTAGTTATTACCAGTCACTGCACCGGGATTGACCACTTCGATTTCGACAACGCCGTCGCTTGGTCCTGCGTGTGTAAGCGTTGAAACTGAACCGTTAAAGTCGTTTCCTGCCACGGCCGCCATCGGCGTAACGGCGGTCACATTGGAGCCCGTTGAGGTCTCAAGTGAACGCGGCACAACCGCAAACGGGTAAGGTACATTACCCATCAAAGGATCATTAATTAAAACATTGGCTATAGCAATGTAAGGCTGAGCATCATATGCCGTAACAGAATAATAATATGTCGTAAGATTGGTTACTTCTTCATCTACATAGCTATAACGCAAACCATTATCAGTGCCCAGGATTATTTCACGGCTTGAGAGGGTACCATTGGCATCAAAATACAGCTCCCGAATTCCCGTGATACCGTTATTATCATCATATTGCGCGAGCTGCGTAAAGGAGCCGGGTAAACCGGTCAAACTGCGATATACGCGATATCCTTCGAAGTCCATCACACGATAATCTGCGGTATATGGGGTTTCTGGATTCGTGGTACGTATATAGGCTTTATTGGGATCGCCGAAATGATCTTCGGAATATTCCGAATTATTTTTCCAAGTTACAACTACTTTTCCGTCCAAACCGGCCAAGGACATTAGAGGTACATCCGGCGCTGACGGCGCTGCCAAATCCGCATCAAAAATAGTCTGGATCAAGTCATCCGTAGCAAACATTTTAGCTACGGCATTAAGGTTATCTACCGTACTGTTGGTACGATTTACATTAGCACCGACCACACCGGCCCAAACTTCCTGACGTGCACCGGCAACCACTTCAAACGGGCCTACACCGTGTAGAATACGTTTATCCGTTGGATTCGCATCAAGGGGGCCGGTCTGCGAAACAGGATCACCAGGGAAGAACCAACCACCATACGAATTTGGGCTAACTGATCCGGCATTAGTCAAGCCTCTTAATAAGTTATAACGTTCCGTGTTATTATTAGGATCGCCATTGTTATTGTACGTATTAAGCGTCGTAGCGCCAAGCCAAATCGAATCGCCACCTAATGTGCGACTAGCTACTAAACCAATATTTTCATCAATAACTTTCACTTTTTTATGACCAGCGTTTTTGACAGCCAAAAAAGGCGAAACACTTGCCGCAGAAACTACAGGACCCTGGAAGAAATCAAAACCAACGGCCGAATGAGCATCACTTTCATCAACATTGTATACGAAGCCCAAACCGCGTGAAGAGTCGGAACCGATTAAATCGTTGCCCGAATTATCCACATCGGCATCCATCCACAGACCCAAATAAGAATTCGGATAATTTGTGTTGGTTTTGTTGTCAAATATGAACTTCAAAAAGACGCCATCGCCCGCATCACCGCGATCGGCTAATACGATGGATTCGAGGGTAATTTGAATACCAAGACCGGCATAGGGACTGGAGGTTGTACCTTCCTGGCTCAGTGTGGTATCCAAATCATTGAAAACAGCCCACGTAATGCCTACACCGCCAGAGGAATATAAGTAGGGATCACCTGATGAAGTTTTATCACCAGGCCATGCTAGCCAATCCGCATTGTTTTCACTGGAGGCGTCTCCAGATTTCTCGTCAATATAGTATACTTTATATTCAGGAAGCAGCGGATCCGCAGCTGTCAACTGTTCAAATGGAACGTTGGAGTTCGTGATCGGACCAGGTTGAAACTCCGTTCCAAACTGAGTCTCAGACACAACCGGTACACCATTCTTGATAGTACCCAACCATGCACCGGCTGCGAACACGATGGTGACATTACTTCCCTGAGGGAATTCGCCTCCTGCGTTATTACCATTTTCGTCGGCATCCGGCGAATCATACATAAAGGAACCTTGATTACGCATTACGTAATTCCAATTCGTTCCTTTACGTTTAACAAATATAATGTCCACAATATCCGGTTTACGTAATTTCATTTTAAGACGCGTATTCGCATCTACTTTTGCAATACTTGCAGTATTCATCGTTGCTATTAAGGCGACTACCGCCGCAACGACTACCGCAGGTATTACTATCCACTTTTTCATACTCATTGTATAACTCCTGTATTTGATAACTATCTTCGCTTGTAATATAGAGGGTGCTTTCGGATGAAAGCACCCTCCGGATCATACATTAGAAATTGAAGATAACGCCAAGACGTGCTTGACGGGGTGTATCCCAACTAAAGCCATCATGATGATTGACATCATATTGTGGCAATCTACGTGCTTTTTCTACTTTTGAATAGTCGTTCCATTCAGGCGAATTGATAAAACCTGAATCATCAGCACGACCACTACTTGCAAATACCGTGTTCACGTTTTTACGATCAAGAAGGTTTAACACTTGGACGTAAAGATTGACATTCATGTTCTCATTGATATAAAACGTCTTATCCGCTTTCATATCAATGCGGAATGTCCACGGTGAGCTTTGTGAATTACGGCGTGCTGTAGCATTACCTGCCGGTACACCAGTTTGCTGGATCGCTACTACCGTCGTCGGAGTATACGGGAAACCACTACCAGCGGACACGAGGAAGTTTAGTCCTGCATTCTCAATGATATTCATACCTCCTACGGACGGGCCCTCACCTTTACCATTACGCACATCTACATTGGCATTAATGTTGTGACGTTGATCAAAATTCAAAGGGGCATTAAAACGGGCCGTGTTGAATCCAAGCCAGGAAGCACGGAAATTAGAATTTGTTCCCGAACCTGACCCTGTAGCTGTCTGCAGAGTATAAGCCAAACGACCGGAGAATTTACCTATACGACGGGCCTCAAGTGAAATATTCACGCCCTGTATAACGCCGGCATCCTCGTTATCATAGATGATTAATCCATTGGGTATCGAAGTGATCGGGCTTGAATTCACAAGATCCGTAATATCCTTGTAGTATGCTCCGACGTCAAGTGCTACCTTATCACTCAACGCACGGCGAAGTCCGACTTCATATTGTGTGCTCTTTTCAGCTTGAAGATTGGGATTTCCCAATGTCGTTGCAAACGGAGCATTTAACGATTGTTTTTCGAGAAATGCCGGGGAAACATACAAATCTTGCAAATTTGGCTGTTGGAAGAATCTACCATAGCTCATACGGAACTGCGTTTTTTCAGAAATCGGGAAGCTGATCGAAAAACGCGGAGAAATACGATGGTCTGTCTTAGCTGAAGTATAGTCTTCTGAGCCTAAAACTTGATCAGCACCGGTAGGATTACCTAGATCTTTAACACGTTTCACACCGGGGTTAAACGCGTCATAACGAATACCAGCACGCAATACTAATCCTTCGTATTCTAGTTTGTCTTGAACAAACGTCGAGAAACTTGTCGGATGCGGAGGTCCCATAATCGGAGTTTCCGCATTTAGATTATCAGAATTAACCTTCTTAAATTTGATTTTGCCAGATGAAGTGACATAGCCTTTGTATCCGATGTTATCATTGGAACCTGTAACCGGATTGTCAATATCAAGGATATTCAAATAACGAATCGTGTGATAAAAATAATCCGCACCAATTTTGATCTGATTGTGCTTATCCAATTGGTTGGTATAGTTGGCTTTGAACGCAATATACTGGTCATCATCACGACGATAATTGAGTATGCCGTTATTCGGATCAAAAAGGAGATTATCCGCTTCGTACGTTCTAAAACCTGTTGAACCTTTTTGACGATCCGCATATTCACCCACATTATCAAACTCAAGAAAATCATTCATGAGCTTACGGGTATTGGAAAAATAGTTGATCCCCAAATCAAAAAAGCTGTTTTGATCCATAGTATAGGTTGCTATAGTACCTACGTTTAGGTTTTGAATCTCACGGCGAAGATTGTCGGCGAGAGACAACGTTCTGGCAACCGTATTGCTACGGCGGACCGTATTACTATAATTACCCGATACGTCAATTCGCAGTTTGTTCGGCATTACGTCAAAGGTTAACTTGGCTTGAAGGTTTGTTCCTCTATCGGAATTAATACCCGCGCCGGAAAGACCGTCAGGACGTGCACCTTTTTTATATTTTACATTGCCGTTTTTGTCAGTTTTCCAAATAACGGTATCAATCGGTACTTTAGGCGTACTACTAGGCGTATCACCATCACCATCATGGTCATACAAACGGGCACCTTTTTCAAGTTCAAACTCAGGATAGCCCCAAACACTAGGTTCCGCATCATCTATTTCACGCACTTCACCGGAAACAAAGAACCGAATCATGTTATTATTCGGAATCAACGGTCCACCGAAACCCGCACTCAACACTTTATAACCATAGGTTTCCGCAATACCGAGACCGGCCGGATCACCGACAGCTTCGATATTACCGCTATAACGTTGCGAGCCTGATTTCGTTGTCACTTGAATAATACCCGATTGATTACGTCCGTATTCCGCATCAAAACCACCAGTAATCACTTGCACTTCTTCCACGGCACCCGAAGGTACATTGGCATTGGAAGTACCGGTCAAAAGGTTGTTTTGTTGGAAACCGTCCATATATACACCGGTTTCAGACGAACGACCGCCGCGAACATTGACATTGGCAGTACCACCGTCAAGGTTACGGGTATTGCTGACCACGATACCGACGCCAAGGTTAGCCGCCGCCTGGAAACCACGAACCGGCAGGTTCTTGATTTCTTCAGCCGTCGTAACGGACATCGTCATGGTTTGATCTTTTTGGATCAAAGGACGCTCGGCAACAACTACCTGCTCTTCGCCAGATACCGACGTAGCAGAAATTTCGAAGTCCAAACGTGTCGTAAAGTCCGGAATCACACGGACGTTTTGTTTGGTCAACTTCGTGTAACCGATCATGCTTGTGGCCACCGTATAAACACCGGCGGGAACGTTGAGGATCGTGTACTCACCTTTGGCGTTGGTCGTTGCGCCCATGGAAGTACCCTCGATCAGGATATTCACACCCGGAAGTGCGTCACCCGATTCCTTGTCTTTTACCACACCGGTGATCTTGCCCGTATTACCTGCAAACAGGTACATCGGAAGCAAGAACACCATTGTTGCCACCAGCAACAATCGTTTTAGTCTCGTACTACCAGACATAATGTCCTCCTTCTGTTGGTTATTAAGAGCGTGTACGATGAATGAATTTTTTTCGATAAGTTTAGTAATCATATCTTTTCTCATTTACCTCCTTTGTAAATGCACATAGATAAGAAATGTGTTTTTCCGACTTGACATCTGCTTCTGAGATTAATTCGACCTACCCTTTCGTTTTTTTGTGAAAGAATCAGCACTACGGTTACAAGCGTGCCGCCCTCTCCTTCACATCATACTCAAGGATACTGCTTTCAGAGAACAGTTTTAAGAGAACGTTATTAAAAAGATTTGTTTAC
Organism: bacterium; assembly: GCA_013360215.1. NCBI lineage: Bacteria > bacterium. The sequence continues at coordinate 24,927 of JABWCP010000016.1, forward strand.
AACCCGGCAACAAGCTTTTTGAAAAGACTAGGGACACTTATTGCACAAGATAAGGTTTTACAATAAACAATATAGGCGGCCTTAAAATTATTGTCAAGCTTTTTTTGGGAACCCGGTTTTACTTGGTTTTAAGACCACGATGGGCACTTTGAGCTAATCAATAAAACCTTAATACCTAGATAATATTCCCGCCCTAATTACAAAACTACCGAAAAAACGAAAGAAATAAGTTTTCCACCCCCTTCTAAATTTTTTAAATTTTTTCATTCATACGTAGAATCCGGACATGACACGCTCTTTTCATGCACATATCCGCAATACCGGTACCGTAATAATAGAAGTACGATGCGTTGTGGTTTTATTACAAAGTTTTTTAAAAAGATTTTGCGCCAACACGATTTAATCTATATATTAGCCGCCCCAAAGCGAAATGATACGCTTTTTCGTGTTATTTAGTATGGATATACTATAATAATACAGTGCTAGTTTACTAAAAGATGATTTCCTGATTAACAGGAAACTTATTTAAATTTTGATTTTGTTAGGCTTATAAGGAAATAACGGCATGTATTTGTCACGGCTTGAAGTTTTCGGTTTTAAAACATTTGCGCAGAAAGTGGATCTTCGTTTTGACGAGGGTATCACCAATATCGTCGGCCCCAACGGCTGTGGTAAGTCCAACGTCGTAGATGCCCTCCGCTGGTCACTCGGTGAACAAAAAGCCAGTATCCTGCGTTCCGAAAAAATGGAAAACGTCATTTTTAACGGAACCAAACAACGTAAGCCCCTCAATTTTGCCGAAGTCAGTCTGACCATACAGAACACCAAAGGTATCCTGCCGACGGAATATACCGAAGTCACGATCACCCGTCGGATATACCGATCCGGTGAAAGCGAATATTTCCTAAACCGCCTCCCTTGCCGCCTCAAAGATATCAATGATCTTTTTATGGATACCGGTATGGGCGCGGACGCGTACTCCGTGATAGAGCTCAAGATGGTCGAACAAATCTTGTCCGATAAAACGGAAGACCGCCGGAAAATGTTCGAAGAAGCGGCGGGCATTACCAAATATAAAATTCGTCGTCGTCAGACGTTTAACAAACTGCAAACGACCAAACTCGATCTCAACCGCGCCAACGATATCATCGTCGAAATCGAAAAAAAGGTCAATTCCCTCAAACGCCAAACTCAAAAAGCCAAGCGCCACATGAAACTGTCCGCCCGTCTCAAATTGGCGGAAGTCCAACTGGCGCATCATGAATACCAAAAGTTTGCCGCGCAACTGGCGCCGATGGCCGAAAAACTGGAAAACCTCGAGTTTGTCGCCGAACAAATGCTGGGCGAAATTTCCAAAAAAGAAGCCGAAGTCGAGGCCATGAATACCGGCCTGATCGAGCGCGAACAAAGTTTACGTGCGATCCAACTGCAACTCGAAGAGCAGGATAAAAAAATCAAAACAATCGAGGATGAAATCCTCGTCAGCCGCGAGCGCAAAAAAAATCTTGAAGCGATGATAGGTCGCTATGCAGAAGAAAAAACCGCATTGGAAGCCAAGCGCGAACAACTGCAAGCCCGCATCACCGAACTCTCCGCGACGCTCGCCGATTTGGAATCGCAATACAACGGTATGTCCGGAACCGTCGAAGCCAAAAAAACGGAAATGCTGGAGTTTGACCAGCAGATACAAGCCAAACGTACCGAACTGGATACCGTACGTAAACAATCCGTACAACTCATCGACGAAGTGGCTAAAAAACGCAATGCGTTTCAACTCACTAAAAACAATATCCAGAATATCGAACGCAAAATCGCCGATCTGCATCGCGAAGGCGAATTTCATAACACCTCATCCGAAGACGCGATCAGCGCGCTGGATGAAAAACGCTATGAAAAGAAAAAACTCGGCGAACAAGTTGAAGCGTTGCGTAATAAAATAACGGCTGACCAATCGGCTTTAGATACGCTTCGCCATACACTGGACGATTTGCGCTCTAAAAAGCTGCATGATGAGGCCGAAATCAAAGCGCTGCATGCCAAGATGGCTATTATTCAAAAAGCCATCGAAAATCATGAAGGGTTTCCCGAAAGCGTTCAGTATATCCTATCTTCCAAACCGTCCGGCATTCAAGCAACGGTCGCCGATATGATCGCGACGGATGATACGTACAAAAAAGCAATCGAAACTGCACTCGGCGATTCCTTCGCCTACCTTGTGGCCGGCGGAAGTGATCACGTGCACGACGCGCTGACCCAGCTCAATACCAACAAAAAAGGCAGTGCGACATTCCTCAATCGTCAAAAAATCGGGCAATTCAAACCTGCTTTTGAAGCCGAAGCACTTGCTTCCGTACGCGGCGAGATCATCGGAATGGCTACCGAACTGGTGCGATGTGATGATCCGGCAATGGCGCGTCTGCTTTTGAGCGATGTGGTGATCGTCGAAAATTTTGAAAAAGCAACGCGGCTTGCCGATCAATTTCCCGCTGTACGTTTCGTCACATTGCAAGGTGAAATCGTCAAAGGCAATTATCTCATCAAAGGCGGCGGTACCGTCAAATCATCCGATAGCCTTATCGGTCAACGCGAAGCTTTGAATAAACTGCAGGATCAGTTATCCCAATACGAAGCCTCCGTTCGCCGTTATCAGGACGAACTGCAGACTACCGACACTACGCTGCGCGAACTCACCCAGACGATCGCAAATAATCAAAATCTTCTGAAGAATACTGAGCAAAAATTTGTCGCTCTGGAAAAAGAAATAGCCCAATCCGAATACGAACAAAAACGTTCTCGTGAATCCTTGACACGCAATGAGGATGCGCTTCTGCAAGCGCAGCGTGAGATGGAAGCGTTTCAGCTTACCATCGAAGATATGGGGCCTGAAATGGATGAACTCGAAGGCCGGCGCGGTTCGCTCGAACTTGAAACCCGGCGCATGGAACAACAGCTCGCCGAACTGGAAAAGCAGCGGCGCGAACGTTCCGAAGGATTCAACGAAATGATTTCATCCTTTCTCCGTATGGAAGGAGAAATCAAAACAAACCGCAACAATATCGAATCCAGCCGCACACAAATTGCAGATATTGAAGCAACCATTCTTCGTCGCGAAGAAGAAACTGTCGCCGCTGAAAATGAAATTGCCCGTATGGGTGACGTTTTCACCGAACGCGAAGGCGAACTCATCACTCTTTCGCGTGAACGCGACGTGATCGAACGCAACCGCGATGCCGAAGGTACCGAAGTCGCCCGTCTGCGTGAAACGACCGGAAAAATAGAAGCCGAGTTGAAAAAAATGCGCCGTCAGCGCGAAGAATTCCTCAACTCACGCCATACCATGGAGCAAGAAACGACCAATCTTCGTTTTGAACTTCGTGCGCTGGAAGAACGCATCAAACGCGATCACGATTTTGACTTGACCAAAGACTCCATCGAAATACTGATCCTCAGTACGGAACCCGGCAGTAAAGAAGAGGAATCCGAAGAAGATGCACCGGAGAGCGCTCCGGATACCGCGCCGCAGGAAGTATCTGGCGTCGAAAATCAGGAAATGAATATTGATGAAGTGCTGGAAAGCGATCTTGTTTCCGATGCATCGCAAGCACCTGAGACGGCATCTTTTGATCCGGAGGCGACTAAACTCGAAATAGATGAACTGCGCCGTAAACTCAAGAGTATCGGCCCGGTTAACATGGAAGCATTTGCTGAATTTCAAACGGAAAAAGAACGCCTTGATGTATTGCTCAAACAGCGTCAGGATTTGCTGGACGCCGAAGCGCAACTTTTGGAAACGATCAATGCCATCAATGAACAGGCACAAAAACAGTTCATGGAAGTCTTTGAAAAAATCCGTGCTAATTTTATCAAGATATTTACGGGTTTATTTGTTGATTCCGAAGCCGATCTCAAACTGGAAGCCAATGAAGATATTCTGGAAGCCAATATTGATATTTTAGCCCGACCGACCGGCAAAAAAATCCAACACATTCAGCTGCTCTCCGGCGGTGAAAAAACACTAACGGCTATTTCTTTACTTTTTGCCATCTACCTTGTCAAACCTAGCCCATTCTGTATTTTGGATGAAGTGGATGCGCCGCTGGATGACACCAATATTGATAAATTCACTAAAATCCTCAAAGACTTCTCCAAGGATACTCAGTTTATCGTTGTAACGCACAATAAGCGTACGATGGAAGCTGCGCGTAATATTTTTGGTATCACCATGCAGGAAGCCGGCGTATCCAAAGTCGTATCGGTTAAATTTTCCAATCGCGGCGATGTCAGCAAAACCGACGATATCGAGCAATTTATCAACGAAAATCAGGTCGAAGACCTGACGAAAGAAGTCAAAGACACACCGCCGTCGCCGAGCGTTGCGTGATACTGTAAAAGTACACCGTCCATCCATTCACCGATCCGTCGAAATGTACGAATTTGCGCAATAATTCAACGCGTTGCTGCGTTCCGATTACATTTTTTTTCTCGCCTGTGCTAATTCCTGCTCCTTGTTAAGTTTTGTTACCATTTTTTAAATTCATCGCACACCTTATCACATCAATTTTTTATTGGCTAACACCGTGCGAACATCTTATATTTTCAAAATACCGGCTATCGTATTCGGCTCTCACTATGGAATCTATAGACTTTAAAAAACAGCGTGCACAGCGTATCGTGCGTTCGCTTGCCCGCTCGTATCCTGACGCACGATGCCGACTGACCTATCATGATGCGTTTGAGCTGCTCATCAAAACTATCCTCTCTGCCCAATGCACCGATGAGCGTGTCAATTTTGTCGGCGAAACGCTTTTCCGAAAATACCGTTCTCCTGAAGATTTTATTCAGGTTCCGCAGGCCGAACTTGAAAACGATATCCGCTCCATCGGTTTTTTTCGGAGTAAAGCGCGGCACATTCAAGCGTGTTGCCGCACGCTCATACAAAACTTCAACGGATGCGTTCCGAGTACTATGGATGAATTGGTCACCTTATCCGGCGTAGGACGAAAAACAGCTAATGTTATTTTGGGTAATATTTATAATATTCCATCCTTGGCCGTGGATACACACGTGATAAGGATCAGCCGGCTGCTTAAACTAACGCGTCACACGGAGGCCGAATCCATTGAAGCCGATCTTATGAAAATTCTTTCGCCTAAAGATTGGGTTATGTTTTCACACCGCGTTCAAATGCACGGTCGGACTGTGTGTATTGCCCGTCGCCCTCAGTGCGATCATTGTTCCTTAGCTAAAGATTGCCCGTCCGCAAATAAATAAAAAAATGAACCCTACGCGCCGTCTCCTGATCATTGCTTTTTTTTTCAGCGCTATCCCGGCATTGGGCCAACGCCTCTTCGTTCGCCATTATTCGACCGCCGAAGGGTTGCCTCAAAATCAGGTTTTTGCCATTCATCAGGATCAACATGGTTTTCTTTGGTTTGGAACCGGCGGCGGCCTCAGCCGATACGACGGGCGTCAATTTCGCAATTACACCAAAGAACATGGCCTAGCCAGTAATGTCATCCGGGCCATTCATCGCGACAAAGATCAAAACCTTTGGTTGGCTACCGATGAAGGTATCAGTTGTTACTTAGCCCAACGCGACACATTTATCAGTTATCATTCCGATCATATCGGCCAAGGTACGGTGCGCGCTATAGCCGGAGACGATCGCCGGCTCTGGTTTGCTACGGCCGGCGGACTTACGCGTTATGATTTTAACGATCATTCGTTTATAAACTTTACCACGGCCAACGGTTTACCTGCCAATCTCGTTCAAGCCGTTACTGTAACGGCCTACGGGAAAGTTTTCATCGGAACCAATCAGGGACTGGCTGTGATGCACGATCCGGTCAGTGATCGTATCGAACAAGTTCCAATCCCTGGAAATAACAAATTACTTCTCCATGTCGAAGCGCTTTATTGTGATGCACGCAACCGTATTTTTGCCGGAACGCAAGGCGGTGTCATACGCATTGACAGTCTCAAACCGGAAATCATCAGCACAGCGGACGGTCTTACCAATCCTGTCATCCGAGGTATTACAAGCGACCAATCCGGTCACATCTGGTTTGCTACCGAAGACGGGCTTTATGTCATGACCCGATCAGAGCGCCCTTACTTATTTAACAGCTACACCACACGCAATGGTTTTTTTGCCAATCAATATTACGCTGTTTTTCAGGATTCCGAAAACAACCTTTGGTTTGGCTCCTCCCGCGGTGTCAGTAAACTGATTTCCGCTGACCTCATTTCATACACCGAAGCAGAAGGTCTTGGCAACGATGTCGTGATCGGCATAACAAAGGCTACGGATAAAACATGGTATATTACTACCAACGACGGTATTTCCATTTTTCGCGAAGGACGGTTTCAGAACCTGTCAGACACAGAAGGTCTCATTGCCAAAGAAATATGGGATGCCGCAACGGATTCGGCGGGAGTAATATGGTTAGCGACCTATCGCGGTCTTCAGGCTTTGCTTCCCAAAGAACCGCGCACGCGGCTTCCGATACATACCAAACTTCCGCGTGCAGGCACTATATCATCCGGATATTACAATCTTACCTTACCGCCTAACGATTTTATACATAATAACCGCATCGTGGATGTTTTGGTTGACCGCCGCGGACGCATTTGGTTTGCCAGCACGGATAAAGGAACGGGTTACGTTGAAATCAATTCGACCGGTGAAATTTCCGTTCGAACATTTACTACCGCAGACGGTTTGTACAGTAACAACGTATGGATGATCTATGAGGACCGGCGCGGGCAAATATGGGCGGGCACGATCGGCGGCGGTATAGCGCGTTGGGATGAGGTATCTCAGCGTTTTACCAGCCTCAATAAAGGTCGCGGGCTTTCGGACGATGTCGCATTAAGTATTTACGAAGACCGACGCGGCGGTTTATGGATCGGCACTGAGCGCGGCGCGATGCGTTTGGCACCGGAAATCGTGAGCGGAGATTCTTTTCCCGGCGATCTGCGTTCATACATTAGATTAGTGTCTAAACGCGACGGCTTGTCCGATAATACCATCAATGCGATTGTGGAAGATTCGGAAGGCATGATTTGGCTGGGTACGAATAACGGGCTTAATCAATTTAATCCCGAAACCGGGCTGACGCTTCAAGTTTACAACAAAAAGCGAGGCCTTATTGACAATGAAGTAAGTACACAAAACGCACTGCGCTTTTATGATCACGAGACCTTGATCGTCGGTACCAGTGCCGGTATCACGTTGCTGCCATTACGTTCATTTCGCTCGCCCCTACCGACCCGACCTGTTGTTTTGATGCAAGAATTTATGGCCGAAGATAATGCCAACAAAACGACCCGGTTGATCCCCATTGCCATGCGCCCCGATACAAACGTTTCGGATGCATTTTTCAGTACACTTCGTACATCCGTACCGGTGGTCAGTTATCTCGAAAACAATATCACATTTCGTTTTGTAGCGCCGTCGTTTAAAGATGAAAATGATGTGCGGTACCGTTACCGTTTACGCGGCTTTGACCGATTTTGGTCGGACCCGACGCCGGAAAATCATGTGCGTTATACCAACCTCAACGACGGTGATTACGTATTTGAGGTAATCGCCGGCAACGGCAATGGCGCCTGGAGCGACGTTCCCACCCGCGTAACGTTTTCTGTCATGACGCCCCTATGGAAAAGCTGGTGGTTCATCACTTTTTCAATCACATTTTTCAGTTTAAGCATTTATACCGCTTATAAGTTCCGCGCCAATATCGCACGCCAACGCACCGCCGAACTTGAACAAAAAGTATTGCAGCGTACACGCGAATTGGTCGTACAGAAAGAGACCGTCGAGCGTATTTTGAACGAACTCAAAGAAACGCAGATCCATCTGATACACTCCGAAAAAATGGCTTCACTTGGTCAGATGGTAGCCGGCATTGCGCATGAGATCAATAATCCGGTCGCTTTCGTCAAAGGTAATATTTCATTATTGGAACGGCGGCTTCATGATCTGGAACGCGTATTCACCAGTTTCTCCGACGTTTTTGATTTCTACGATAAATTCAACGAATTCAGCGACGATCTACACAAAGATTTTCGCGCCAAACTGGAAGAAATAGATCGTATTATTGCGTCGACGCGATTTGAAAAATTTTTAGGCGATCTGCCTCAAGTTGTCAACGAAATGCGGGACGGAGTGGATCGCACGCAAAAAATCGTAGAAGATCTGCGAAATTTTTCACGTCTGGACGAATCGCAATTCAAAGAAATTTCCATCATTGATAGCATTGAATCCACACTCAACATACTCAAAAACGAGTATAAAACGCGTATTACCATTCATCGCAATTTCGGCGACGTGCCACCGGTGTATTGCAATCCGGGTCATATCAATCAAGTTTTTATGAATTTGCTGCAAAATGCTTTTCAAGCGATCGAAGGTGACGGCAACGTTTGGATTCGCGTTGTAGCTGCCAGTAATAACATTTTAATCGCTATTCGCGACGACGGTAAAGGCATTCCCGGAGAAATTCAAAACCGCGTTTTTGATCCTTTTTTCACAACGAAACCGGTCGGTAAAGGTACGGGGCTTGGTCTGGCTATTTCATACAAAATCATCGAAGCACACAAAGGCACGATTTTCTTTGAGAGCACCCCGCAGCAGGGAACTGAATTTAAAATAACATTACCGATACGCCGCTTGGCCGATCTCCAAAAGCCGGAATAAGCTTGTATCAAAATAAGAGATGTATTATCTTTTTTTTGATTTTAACTTTCATTTTAACCACATCAACTTACCGCCACTCCAAACGTTCTAAGGAGTCTATATGATTAAAAAAGCTTCATTATCTTACGATGATAAAGTGCTGGATTTACCGCTGATCACCGGCACTGAAAACGAACAAGCCGTGGACATCGGCAAACTGCGCGGTGCTACGGGACTTGTCACCATGGACCCGGGTTACGGCAATACCGGTGCATGCCATTCCGGTATCACGTTTCTTGACGGCGAAAAGGGTATTCTTCGCTACCGCGGATATAATATTCAGGATTTGTGCGAAAGTTCTAATTTCCAAGAAGTCAGCTATCTGTTGATTCATGGCGAACTGCCGTCGGCACAACAACTCGAAGAATTTAAACGCGGTATCACGCGTCATACCATGCTGCACGAGTCGCTGCGCAAACTTTACGATGCCTATCCGCGCGATGCCCATCCGATGGCGCTTTTGTCTTCCATCGTGTGTTCGCTATCCACGTTTTATCAGGATTCCATTGATCCGTTGAATAAAAAACATGTGGAAATTTCGATCTTCCGTTTGCTTGCCAAAATTCCGACGATAGCGGCCTATGCTTACAAAAAATCCATCGGCCAGCCTTTCATGTATCCGAATAATTCGCTCAGTTACTGTGCCAATTTTCTGAATATGATGTTTGCAGTTCCTGCCGAACCGTATGAAGTGGATCCGGAAATCGAAAAAGCACTTGATCTGCTTTTTATTTTACATGCCGATCACGAACAAAACTGTTCAACGTCAACTGTACGTATGGTGGGCAGCAGCCAAGCCAATCTTTTTGCGGCTATTTCAGCCGGCATTTGTGCACTGTGGGGACCGCTTCACGGCGGCGCCAATCAGGAGGTGCTTGAGATGCTGCAGGAAATTCACAACGACGGCGGTGATGTCAAAAAATATGTGGAAAAAGCTAAAGATAAAAATTCCACATTCCGTTTGATGGGATTCGGTCATCGTGTATATAAGAACTTCGACCCGCGCGCAACGATCATCAAAAAAACCTGCGATCGTGTATTATCAAAACTCGGCGTAAATGATCCTTTGCTCGACATCGCGCACCAACTCGAAGAAGCCGCTTTAAAAGATCCGTATTTCATCGAAAAGAAGCTATATCCCAACGTAGACTTCTACAGCGGTATTATTTACAAAGCGATGGGATTCCCTGTCGAAATGTTTACGGTGCTTTTTGCCATCGGACGTATGCCCGGATGGATCGCTCAGTGGAAAGAAATGATGGAATCCAAAGAAACGCGCATCGGACGCCCACGCCAGATCTATACCGGATCGGCAGAGCGCCCTTATACGCCGATTCATAAACGCGGATAAAAGTTTTCCCTGAAACTAAAAACCGGCATAATTTCATGCCGGTTTTTTTTATCTTCAGTTTGAAGAAGTTAGATAAATTAAACATATTGCGTTACGATCTTCGCTCGCACAGCAACTTCGTTTTATTTTCTTTTACTATAGGAAAAATCATGCGTATCGTAGCGCAGCGTGTTAACAAAGCCCATGTATCGGTAGATGGTCGCATCACCGGTGCAATCGAAAAGGGTCTCGTTTTACTCATCGGCATTAAAAACGGCGACACATCGGCTGATGTAAAATTTTTTGCGGGAAAATGCCTCCACCTCCGCATCTTCGAAGATGCCGAAGGAAAAATGAATCGCAGTATTATAGATGCCAAAGGCTCTATACTCGCAGTTTCTCAATTTACGCTTTATGCCGATACAACCAAAGGACGACGGCCTAATTTTTTGGAAGCCGCGAGGCCGGAATTAGCCGAACCGCTGTATAATGAATTTGTCACGCACTTACGAGCGCACAATATACACGTTGAAACCGGCATTTTTGGTGCCCTGATGGAAGTGGAAATTCACAACTCCGGCCCGGTCACGATTATTATGGAATAAAAACGACGCATGAATTTTTTCCCTCGCATCTCACTATTGTATTTCCATCTTTCACACTTGATCGTATTGAGCTTTTTCACAGCGCTTGCACAAACGGCTTCCGATTCTTCGTCTATTGCTACACAGAAAGATTCTTCCCAAACTCCCGGTAACGGCGTGGATACGATGATCTACTACGGTGCCGATACTACCGAAGGCACGCTGAATAATTCAACCGTGGTTCTCAAAAACAATGCATGGGTCCGGTTTAAAGGGATTGAAATCAAAGCCGCTAAAATCACCATTGATCAGCCCCGCAAGATCATGATCGCCGAGGCTGTACCCGACTCCATCGATTCACTCGGCCAAGTGGCGCGCTATCGCGGTATACCCGAATTCACCGAATCCGGCCAGATGTTTCACGGTAATGTGATGGAGTACAATTTTGAAACCAAGCGCGGTAAAGTCGTCATGGGCGAGACCAAAATGCAGGATGGCTTTTATTACGGCTCTACCATACGAAAAATCGGCGACAGTACGTTATATATACGCGGCGGACGATTTACGACATGCGATGAGAAGGAACCGCATTTTTTCTTCCGCACCAAAGAAATGAAACTTTCTGTGCGGGATAAAGTCGTCGCCAAACCGGTGATATTATACATACATGAAGTGCCGATTTTCGCCATTCCGTTTGGTGTGTTTCCCAGTAAAGGCGGACGCGCTTCCGGTATAACTCCTCCCGTTTATTTTGAGACACCCGGCGGCGAGAGACAAATTCGCAATTTCGGTTATTATTGGGCGCCCAACGACTATTTTGATGCGCTCCTGCAAGCCGATTATTTAGATAAATCCGGTTATCAATTTCACGGCGGGGGCAACTACGCCAAACGTTATCATTATTCCGGACGAATGGATTTTTCCTATTCTCAATTGCATTCACTTAGCACGACAAGCTATAACGATAACCGAACAACCGCCGGGGCACTCAGCCTCACCCATGCGCATACTTTGAGCGAACGATCCAATCTCAACGCCGATATTCGCTACCAGAGCAGTAAAAATTATTTTCAGAATACCAGTATCAACCAGCAGCAAATATTAAATCGTCAGCAGAATTCGAATGTCAGTTACAATAATACATTCGACTGGGGCGGCATATCTGCCAGCGCATCACATTCTCGTAATTTGGACAACGGTCAAAGTTCGCTAACATTTCCCAATGCGACGATCAGCAAATCGTCGGCGGCCGTGATACCCAAATCCGAAGAACGTCGCAACGAGCCGGACCGCTGGTATCACACGATTCGTTATTCGTATAGTGCTAATCTGCTCGGACGACGTGAAATCGCCAATGATACTTCAGACGTGCAAAACGGGTACGGTCTACGGCACAATGCAGGATTCAATGCGCCATTCAAAGTGTTTTCGTATTTTACATTCAACCCCAATATCAATGTCGTCGAGACGTGGTACGATCGCCGTCATGAGAATTTCGGCTATCGCGCCAATGGTCAGGACACCAGCGTCGTCAAACGCGGATTTTATGCCACGCACACGTATAGCATGGGCGCATCGCTTTCGACGAAAGTTTACGGTACGAGCAATCCCAATCTGTTGGGGTTAAAAACTTTTCGTCATGTCATGACTCCGAGTGTGAGTATTAATTACACGCCCGATTTTTCCGAATCAAAATGGGGATATTATGAATCGGTTCAAGATACGTCGGGGAAAACCGTACGTAAAGACCGCTACGGAAAAAATCTGACGTTTGGCGGAACACCTTCCGGACGCCAGCTCTCCATGGGCTTCGGGCTCGCGCATACATTTCAAGCCAAAGTCAAAACTTCCAAAAAAGACAGCACGCAACACGACCCTGATGTACGAAAAATAGATATTATGAATATCAACAATGGCCTTAGTTACAATTTTGAAGCCGAAGAATTTAAGCTTTCCAATCTGACTACTTCTATCACGGTAGCCAATGATTTAGCCAAAAACGTAAGTTTATCCATGAATCTTACGCATGATTTTTACAAATTTGATACGACACTCAACCGCCGTATTAATAAATTCAGAAGCTTCCCGCGCTTGATCAATGCGGGTATCACCGGAGGATTTAGCGTCGAAGGCGGTTCCGGCACATCTTCAACATCATCGAGTTCCACACTTTCAACAACGGCCTCGACTACACCGCAAGGCACGGTGACACCCAACTACGGGCAATCATACTTGCCGTCACAACGCGAGCTGCCGAGCGGCGTTCCGTGGAACGCCCGTTTTGATTTTAATTACGACATTCGGCGACTTGATCCGCATAATGTAACCAAAACATTTAACGGAAGTGTCAGCGCTGGCACGCGCATTACTCAAAATTGGCAAATTAATTATTCGGCGCAGATCAACTTACTCAAAGAGAAAATTGTCAGCCAGAGTTTTTCGTTTGTTCGTGATCTCCATTGCTGGACGATGCGCTTTGATTGGACGCCTACCGGCCCGGCCGCAGGTTATTTTTTCGTCATTCAGGTCAAATCTACGCAGCTCCAGGATATCAAACTGCAACGTACCGACTATGGCAATCGCATTTTCCAATAGCGATTAAAAAAATCGTGGTTTGAAAATAAAAGAAACTTGTCTCGTTGTAATACGTAAACAACTTAATCTTATTCTCATCATTATCCATGTCGGAGGAGTTATGAATGTTTTGAACAGCACTTTTTTGCTGCGCCTTGCCGTTTCGATTACGTTATTCATGCACAGCGTGCCGGGCATGTTTAACGGCGGCGTCAATAATTTCGGTACTTTTTACCTCAACGAAGTCGGGTTTGCACCTCTAGGTGTTCCGCTGGCGTGGGCTATTAAGCTGTCGCATGTAGCGGCAATTTTTTGCCTGATGTTTGAGAAATACGTAAAGCTGGCTTCGCTAGTAACGATATTTATTCTGCTCGCCGGTATCGTAATGGTGCACTATCCGGATGGCTGGTATGTGGTTGGCGGGGGACGTAACGGAATGGAATTTAATGTGCTTCTGATTTTTGTTTTACTGGCTATTATGTTCCCCAATGGGCTAAAGAAAAATTGATATATACTTTTTAAGCTTCTCATAAAAAACGCTGCATGGTTTGTGCAGCGTTTTTATTTTTAATGTTTTCGAATTTATCTTTTCAGATACGACTTTAAATGTTTTCCGGTATATGAATTCCCAACCTGCGCTACTTCTTCGGGCGTGCCGGTGGCAACGATCGTACCGCCTTTATCGCCGCCCTCCGGACCGAGATCAATGATGTAGTCGGCACACTTGATCACATCGAGATTGTGTTCGATGACGATGATGGAATGACCGGCTTCGATCAGTTTGTTAAAGCTCGTTAACAGTTTATTGATATCTTCAAAATGCAAACCGGTTGTCGGTTCATCCATAATATACAGCACGTGATCGCCCGATTTGTCCGCCAAATGAGCCGCTAATTTGACGCGTTGCGCTTCGCCGCCGGACAAAGTCGTTCCCGCCTGACCGAGTTTGAGATACCCCAAGCCAACGTCGTCCAACACCTGAAGTTTTTTTACAATTTTAGGATGCGCTTTAAAAAACGTCAACGCTTCGGTGATGGACATTTCCAACACATCATGGATATTCTTATCGTGAAAATGTACTTCTAAAACTTCTTTTTTATAACGCTTACCTTTACACTCTTCGCATTCGAGATACACGTCGGCAAGAAACTGCATTTCCACCAAAATTTGTCCCGCACCTTCACAGACTTCGCATCGCCCCCCCGGCACATTAAACGAGAAGGTTCCCGATTGATAGCCACGCATTTTAGCGGTCGGCGTGGCTGCAAATACGTCACGAATCAGATCAAATACTTTGACGTATGTCGCCGGGTTGCTGCGCGGAGTGCGCCCGATGGGCTGCTGATCCACCATTTCGATAGCATCCACATGCTCCACACCGAGTATTTCTTTGTGCAATCCGATTTTATTAGACCATTGACCTTTTTTTCGCATAGCCGCGGCATACAAAATGTCATGTATCAGTGTGCTTTTACCGGAACCGCTGACGCCGGTGATGCACACAAACATGCCCAGCGGAAACTGAGCATCAATTCGTTTGAGATTATTTTCTGCGGCACCTTTAAGAACGATAGATTGGCCTCTACCTTGACGCCGTTCGGATGGAAGTGTAATTTCTTTTCGACCGGAGAGATACAATCCTGTCAGCGATGATGTGCTTTGACAAATCGCCGCATGATCCCCCTGAAACACCACTTCTCCGCCGTACATACCCGCACGAGGGCCCATATCAATAATTTCGTGGCAAGAAGCCATCATATCGCGGTCATGCTCCACGACGACGACGGTGTTGCCTATCGCCTGAAGATTTTTAAGTATATGAATGAGTTTATCATTATCGCGCGGATGCAAACCAATACTGGGTTCATCCAAAATATACAAAGAGCCGACCAACGCCGATCCAAGCGACGTCGCCAAACTAATACGTTGCGCTTCGCCGCCGGAGAGTGTCCCGGCCAGACGATTGCATGTCAGGTATTCGAGCCCGACATTTTTCAGATAGTTATAACGTTTGAGAATTTCTTCCAACGGGCGGCGTGCAATCTCACGATCCATTTCCGATAATTGAATGTTTTCAAAAAAATGTACGGCTTCACTAACCGTCATATCATTGATTTCGTGAATCGTTTTATCGGCGACTTTAACACAATTGGCATCCGCACGCAGACGTGAACCGCCGCAATCCGAGCACGTCACATAACCCCGGTATTTGCTGAGTAAAACACGCACGTGCATTTTGTAGGTTTTGCTTTCGAGCCATTTAAAATATTCACGAATTCCGTCAAATCCGTCTCCGCCTTGCATGACTTTTTCGTATTGCTCTTTGGTAAGATCCATGACCGGAATGTTCAGCGGAAAGCCGTTTTTCTTAGCCGCTTTTTCCAATCGTTCCTGAAAATCGGCGTAACCGTCCGTCGTCCACGGTTTGATCGCACCTTCCTTAAGTGTTTTGGTTCGATCCGGTATGACGAGATCCATATCTACTTCGATCTTATTTCCAAAACCCTGACATGACGGACAAGCGCCGTACGGATTATTAAACGAGAATAAACGCGGATCAGGTTCGATATATGCCGTGCCGCACGCATTGCATTCAAACTTATTGGAGAAACGAAGCGTTTCGCCTTCCATTATTTGAACGATCATTTTGCCTTCACCGTTGAGAAAAGCGGTTTCGACCGAATCGGCAATACGCGCTTTTTCTTCTTTGTTTACAGCGATACGATCTACAAGTACACGGACTGTTTTTTGTTTCAGGATTTTTTTTACGATGGCTTCGTCATTGAGCTCAGCGATAACATCATCCACGATCAAACGCGTAAAGCCCTTTTCGTGAAGTGACAAAATCGTTTGTTCGTTAGCCGCGAGTTCAAAAAGAACATGTAATTTGGTTCGTTCCGGCAAAGCGAGAATCCGTTGTACGACATAACCGACGGTATCTTTTCGAACCAATGCACCGCAATTTCGGCAGTATGTTTTTCCTGCACGACCAAAGAGCAAACGGAGAAAATCATAAATTTCCGTCACCGTCCCCACCGTTGAGCGCGGATTTTTGGCCAAAGTGCGCTGTTCGATGGCCAACGCGGGGCTGATACCTTTGATATGATCCACTTCCGGTTTGTCCATGCGCTCCAGAAATTGGCGCGCATACGCCGATAGTGATTCGACATACCGCCTTTGGCCTTCCGCATACAGCGTATCAAACGCTAATGAAGATTTGCCGGAACCACTGACGCCGGTGATCACGATGAATTTGTTTCGTGGAATATTGAGGCTGATATTTTTGAGATTGTGTACGCGTGCACCGCGTATTTCGATCATGGGTTCCATATACTTACGATTTGATAAATGGCTTTAATCCGAATTTCGAAGTGGTCAATGTTTGTACGACTTGTTCGAGCGTCACCTGATTAACATCGCGGCCGTTACGAATCACGGTATGTTTTTCACCGTAAGGTCCGATATGCCGCTCATCTTTGGGTCCAAAAATTGCAAACACCGGTGTTCCTACGGCGGTCGAAAGATGCATAATTCCGGAATCGTTAGAAACAAAAAAATGCGCTTGTGCGATCAACGCTGCGGTCTCTTCCAAAGTACACTGTCCTGCAAAATTGAGCGGCTTATGCTGAGCCTGCTCCATAATTTTTCGCACATCATCCGCTTCATCTTTACCGCCGACAATAAAAACTGTTGCATCGTATGTAGTATATAAATAATCCGCCAAAGCAGCATAACGTTCCGGCGGCCAACGCTTGAAAGCTGCGGCAGGGTTGCAGCCGGGATGAAAACCAATGACAAGTTTTTTCCTGTCATGTGCTATTTTAGTTTTCATTTTGGCTAGCGCAACATCGCTGATATGAAATTTTGGTGATGGTTTTGACCAGTGATTAACTTTTAAAAAATGAAGCAGTTCAAGATTACATTCCAACCGATGAACGCCTTCACCGATCGGAGTAAGTGCATGATACAAGACATCTAAGTTTCTAGGAAATTTGTGCGGTGAGTGATGTTTGATTCGAACCGGTATACCCGCTAAAACAGGAAGTAAAAGTTGCGAGTAGGTGTTCGACGGAATGGCACCGATATACAGATCAAACTTTTCTTTGCGTATTTTTCCAACCAACCCGAGATATTTTTTTATCGACGAAATATCCATCGCCCAGATTTTTTGAATACCCGGATGCGAACGAAACACATGCTGTGTAGCAGCACTACAGAGAACATGTATGTGAGACTGCGGAAAGTTATTTTGAATTTCGTTCAACAACGGCTGCGCCATCAGCGCGTCACCGATACCGGCGGAAATACTAAGGAGAATTTTTTCCATTTATTATAAAAAAACCATAGGTTACATTTTCTTATAATATGTATCATACCAACGCGCCAAAAACCAAAGACTCCAAATGCGTGAAGCATGGTTTTTGGAACTGTTTAAATGGGTTGTAATCATGGTCTCTATAAAATGAAGGTTCATATGTTCTTTGATCAATTCACAATCCATTATTTCGCGATGAATCATACGGGTTAAATCGGGATTAGATTTGAACCAGTCTCGCATCGGTAGCGAAAAACCGCGTTTATTTCGATAGATCAGTTCTTTAGGGAATTGTGGCTCCAATATTTTTTTTAGCACATATTTTTTTTCACTTTTACGCATTCTCATCGAAACCGGCATTTGTGCCGCAAGTTCAATAACCTTGTGATCAAGCAGAGGAACTCTGACTTCAATAGAATGCGCCATGCTGGCTCTATCCACTTTTGTGAGACCATTTTCAGGTAAATAGGTATGCATATCTATATTTTGCATTTTATTCAAAAGCGCATCGGAGCTATTCATATAAGAGTCGAATAATCGTTCCCGATGTTCTACAGGGAATTTCATCATATCTGCGATTTGGGCCGAATGAAAAATATTAATCATACCGTAATAACGAGTCATATCTGATTGCGAATGAAATCGAAGATAATTTTTTCCAAGTATACTCTGCGGCCAAAAAGTGGCTATTTTTGATAACCAATCTTTATTTAACCATGAATTTGATTGGGACCATTCCAAAAGTTGTTCGTATCGTTTATAACCGCCAAATACTTCGTCACCGCCATCGCCCGACAAAGCTACAGTCACATGAGATCGGATTATTTTTGCAATTTGATATGTTGGTACAGCGGAACTGTCTGCAAAAGGTTCATCATAAGCATATACTAAATTCGATAAAATCGTATTGAGATCTGTCGCTTGCACGCTCTTTTCAACATGTCGGCTTTGTATGATAGCAGACACCTGACGAGCGTACGCGCTTTCGTCAAACTTGCTTTCGTTCATACTGATCGTAAACGTATTGATAGCGCCAACGTGTTTTGCCATAAAATGAGACACGATAGTAGAATCAATACCCCCGCTTAAAAACGATCCGACAGGCACATCGCTGATCATATGCATGCGGACAGAATCTGAAACGACGGATTCAATTTTATCGATCCATACTGTATCGTTATGCGCTCCATCTGTATATTGGCCAAACTGAATGTCCCAGTAGCATTTGTTTTTCATATTATGTTTGTCCCCATCAAACGTAATATGGAGCCAGTGAGCCGGAGGTAGCTTTTTTATTCTATTATAAATGGAGGACGGAGAAGGCACATAACCATATTGCAGGTATTCACGCATTGCTGAATAGTCAATAGTGCGATCTATACTTTTATCTTGAAGAATGGCTTTTATCTCTGAGCCAAATAAAAACTTATTCTGATCTGCGTAATAATAAATGGGTTTAATTCCAACTCGATCTCTTGCCAAAAAAAGCGATTTGGTACGTTCATCCCAAATGGCTAATGCGAACATTCCACGGAATCGGTCTAAGCAACTTGCCCCCCACTGTAGATAAGCTTTAAGAATAACTTCTGTGTCGCTTTGGGTACGAAAGTTCCAACCTAATTTTATTAGTTCCTCCCTAACTTCACCAAAATTATATGTCTCACCGTTATATACTATGCAAGACTTGCCGTCGTCATCATACATCGGTTGTTGACCTGTTTTCAGATCAATGATACTTAAACGACGATGCGCTAATCCGACATGTTGACGAATAAAAAAACCATCGCCATCAGGGCCACGATGAGCCAAGGCATCACCCATCGCCTTAAGTAAAAACTCATTAACGGGCTCACCAGAAAAATTCATTACACCTGCAATGCCACACATAAATGTAACCTCAAATTTTATTATTCGAAAAGTTCCGAATAAACTCTCAATGAGTTCTTATAAAACCGTTTAACATTGTATTTTTCAACCACTAGGCGGTGACCACTCTCACCCAATCGCTGCGCCAAAATCGGATCAGCTCGTAACTGTTCAACAATTCCCGGCATCTCCGATGGAGTATTTATAATATAACCGCAGTTTTGACCTAATATAATCTCTGCAGGACCACCGCTATCGAAAAAAACAACTACAGGCTTCTTTTTATACATAGCTTCAACCAATGATACACCAAATGTTTCGTTATCAGAGGATAATACAAACAGATTCATCGCAGACATTGCATCAGATGGATTTTCAAGAATACCTGTAAACGTTACTTTATCAAGCATGTTGTTATGCGCGACAAATTGTTTGAGGGTTTGTTCTAGAATTGTATCGCCGCCGCCAACGACAACTAAGTGGAAATCTTTTAAATTCGAAATCATTGAAAATCCCATGAGAAGCCTATCTAAGCGTTTGCGAGTGTCAAACCGACATACAGTTCCAATCAAAAAAACATTTTTATCAATATTATATGATGCACGAAAACCTGTTTCATCGCCTTTTCTATTATTGAATTCGATACCATTCATTACTATGCGTATTTTCTGGGGTTGAATGCCATATTTCTCAACGGCACTTTTAGCGGTATAGCGGCTATTAGCGATTAAATAAGTACACCACTTGCGGAGAAATAGCTCGAAATATTTTCGTTTAATAAGTCTGTATAATGAACGTCTGTTAGGAATTTTTGATTGGGAAGT
The DNA here is from genome assembly GCA_013360215.1 of bacterium. Taxonomy (NCBI): domain Bacteria; species bacterium. The sequence goes on from JABWCP010000016.1 coordinate 45,160, forward strand.
ATTCTCCTTTGCCGGTAATTTTATTAATTGATCGCCCCTACGGCCATCATCGCTGCGTCGTCTCCATATTGTTTTTTTTATTTTTTTCGCCAAAACGAAGAACACATCCCTTAAGCTTTTCTTGTTAAGCAAATATATTCCTGATAAACGATATATGAGCGGTTTCCCTGATAAAATACCCGCCAAAAAAAATTTCCAATCTACAAAGTGAAAAACAATAATGTCTTGTTTATCCATTAAATTAATCATCTCTCGTAAATCAGTTACGTCGCAATAAACTGGAATTCCTAACGATTTTATTTTTTTAAAATAAGGACCAACAGGATATTTAAAAAAAACCGAAGTTTGAGTTCTTTGATCTTTTGATTCTTCATTTAAAAGTATATAAAGAACTTTCTCTCGTCCGCCGATATTTCCGTTGCTTATGATGTGAAGTAGTTTCATATATCTCTGCCATAGTACTGTGTAGAGTCACTCAAACCGATGGAGTGGACAGAATGGCAACCATATAAGTAATCTAACGTGTACCTGATGGTACTTATTATTTGATCAACTTCTAATGGCGATTGCGCATACGGGCTCGCACCAGATTGTAATTCATTACTATGGAACATCATATTCAGTACTATAGGTTCATGAGCATTATGAATCTTAATATGATTTTTAATAAGAGTTATCAAGCTATCAGCATTGGTAACTCTCGGTCTTAATGAATATGTTTTTTCTCTTTTCTTTGCAAAGAGAATACGTGAGAACTTTCTTATTTCGTTTTGTTCTGAAAGTGGTTTTCCTATGAAAAAAGGGATTCGCTGAAAAAGCCAATTATGAACGGTCATTGGCACATGTAATATTTTGCAAGTTTCTTGTTTTCCAAAATTCATCCAGTTTTGCACATCAGGATAAAATGGCTTAACCGGAGTATAGTAAAAGTTATATGTGGCTTTCCCTGTTTTAATTATGTTAAAAGGTAATAAACTGGAGTCAACACTATATCCAAGTTCCGCTAAAATGCGCCATGTATTTTGCCCGATGCCAAACCTTCCGGCACGGAAGGACTTCGGCATATATCCGAACTTGATCTTAAATAGTTCTGTAAGTGTTCTAAGCTTTTCTCGTTCCAAAGTTTCATTGTAATCAGATTGAAAATCGTTAGTCCATCTTGGATTTTGAACCTTATCAGGGTCAATGAATTCACCATGTAAATGTGTACCTAATTCGCATCGATCCTGAATTGATTTAAAATAACTCACACTTTCTTCATTATACATTACTTCAGGGCTCAATAGATAGGTTGGTTTTATTTTATATCCATCCAACATAGGTTGAAGTTTTTCAGCTACACCTTCGTAAATATTACGAAACGAAATCGGATATGGAATACTCCAATCGATACTTTTGTCGCACTCAGTATCAATCGATACTATGAAGAAAACAACTCTATTCATACGATCATTATACTAAATAGCAGTCAACTTGGTAAGTTTGATTTTATAGTTTTTGCAATAAAAGCCTTAGAATCGTACGAAACTGAAAGCTAACAAAAAAAACTGCGACTCCGTAAAAGGAAAACGTCAGCCACCGATTCCTCAAGCGATTTATATATGTTAAGATGATTTGATAGCCGGCCAGCATAGCAAAAGAAAAGAGAACATGATACAATGTAAGTACTCTGGGTGTGATAAAAAAAAACAAATAAAAACATGTTAACCCAATACCTAATGCGATGAATCTTCGATATATTGAATTCCAAAACATCACACCAGCTATCAAAAAGCAACACCCTATCCACGAATAGGTAGAAATCAAATAGTAAAAAAAACGCTCTGTATTATGTGGCAGACGCTCGAGTATTTTACTACCAAAACTAGCCATATACTCCGTTGCCCCCCCCGCCTCTTCAGCATTATCCCATACTCGATGTATGACGTCATATCGCGCATTATCGTTTGTTGGATTTTGGTAAGGACTGTTCAATTCGCCAAGGACAAGATTGACATATGTTTTACCGCTTAGTTGCCAAGAGCCAGTCTGATTTTTAAGAAACAAACTATACGGCAAATAGAGAACTATAAAACATAATACAGCAACCCATTTGACGTTTCGATTATTAAAAGCACTTAATGAAATCACTACAAGCCCCAACAGAATCCCTTCCGGTTTAGTTAAAGACAATATTCCCCATAACATGCCTAACATAATTCCCCAAGTAAGGCCCTTATTTTCTTTTCCTATAATAGATGCCCAAATTAGAGATAAAAACAAAAAAATCATCGGTAACTCTGCATAGCCTCTCCCAGCCTGAATCAAAAACTGAGAATTAAATACAAAGAACATTAACCCGACTGTACAGAGATGAGAGCAAAAACCCATCAACTGTAAAATTTTTTTCATCAAGATCGCGGATAAGACATACGAAGCAATTCCTATTCCCAGCAGTGTAGGCCATTCTACCAAAGTTAGAAAATAAAGAAGTCCTATAAAAATAGGATATCCTGGCGGCAAAACAATATCATAATTATCGTTTAATACGATTCCTTTTCCACTAAACAAGCCGCGAGAAATATTAAAATACTCCCATGGGTCATTGAAGGCCATTAAATCATACGGATTACTAATATACCATGCCGTTGAAGCTAAAAGCATCAATATCAAAATATCTGCATGATTTTGGATGTAAATAAGAAAACTCTTCTGCCTGTTTCGAAGTTGGAGAGCTTTTATTCTTGTATTTTTACCCATTATCGTTTTGTAGCAATAAATATCATATTTTGACTGAATGGGTTATAGGAAAACATTTTGAAAATAACCTCAATTACTCGAAATATCATACTGGAAACAATATCAGGGATAACTTTAGGTAAGTAAACCAGGCCATCATTCATTATTATTCGATCAACATTAAATCCTTGTTTTTCGAGAGCGGCTACAATTTCCTTTCTTGAATAATATCTCGCAGAAGATTTTTTTTTTCTTTTCAAATATCGTGTGATATATTTTCTACCGCCATATTTATTAGGAGTCAGAATCAACAAATGCCCGTTTTTTTTTAGAATGCGATGACATTCTTTGAGAACATTTTCTACATCAACATATTCTAACAAACCGACAGAATAAATCACCTCTAATGATTCGTTTTCAATCCCTGTTTTTTGTGCATCTCCGAGAATGAAGTCAGCTTTTGGATAACGTCTTTTCGCCACATTCAACATATTTTGCGAAACCTCTAAACCTAATACTCTATTGGCCGATTCCAAAGCAAAACCTAAATAAGCTCCTGAACCACATCCCAAATCCAATACATTTCGTTTATCACAAAACGAACGAATATGTTCTACGAGAATTGGATGCCAGTGGTCGTACAGATATTTCTCGAACACATTACGGTTTTTTCGGTTTTCGTATTGATCTACCGAAATAGTATCATAATAAAGTTTATCATTCATTAGAGTTCTTTTTTTTAAATGGTAGTTTTCTGAGAATCTTATTCAAAATCATTCGATCATCTTGAGTTAGTCCCAATAGAATTAAAACGCTAACGTATAGGACGGCGAACATGATTATATGGATTAAAAAAGTGAGATCATAAAAGGGTAATTGATACCAGCTCGAAAAAGCGACAATGATAAAAGCCGAAATTAACGTTGCAACAAAAGGTTTTAATAATAAAAAATCAAATGGATGTATTTTTAGTATATACAACGTTTCGACAGTCGTGAGTATTGTCAAAAACGCTATTGAAAAAAAATTTCCGATCGCTGCGCCATACATCCCATAGTTTTGAATTAAAATAGGCATTAGAACTAAGTTGATGACGGCCATTACTATGGAGTTAATAACATTAATGCGCACACGCCCTGTCATAAGTATGACATTTCCTGATAGACCCAAAAAATCATGAATCAAATTTCCAATACTCAAAATGGCCACTAACTCAAAGCCAGCTGTAAATTCTTTACCAAAGACCCCGAGAATGTCTTTACTAAAAAGTATGATAATCAAGCATATAGGTAAACTAAGCGTAACACTCCACTTAGTTGCAGTTTTATATAATTGGTTTAGCTCTTGTATTTTGCCAGCAGTATACAACTCTGCCGCCATTGGACCAAAAACTGAGGAAATCGAGTAATGTGGTAGGTAAATTAATGGTTGTAGACGCAGAGCTAGTGTGTATATCCCAATCTCCGGTAATGTAGCGTAATATCCCAGAAAAAGAATATCAAGTTGGTAGGTGTATTTACTTAAAAGCGAATTAGCGAAGAGCGCCGAAGAAAACTTTATCATTTTCTTCTTTTCTATTTCAACGGGTATTGATCTATCCCTGAGCTCAGGAACTATCCGAAAAAGATAAAATGCCGAAACAGTAAGCACGACAATATCTTGAATAATATTCGAACCAAGTGCTGCGTAGAGGTTAAAATCCAACAACAATAAAGATACAAGACTTATAATTTTGGCAGCTGGACCTAACACATCATTTGCCAAAACTTTGTATTGAACAAACTGATATCCCACTAGTGATGATAGAAATGCCTGATATAATGCTGTCAGTAATATTGAGACAGCGTAAAATTGAAACGCTTTTGTAACAAAATTTGAGAAATATTCTTCCGAAACAGTCTCAGGTCTATGGATAAATAAATCGCAAAATACATCAGGGAAGAATAGAATAAAACATGCTGCCATCGCACTCATCACTACAGAGACGCGGATGGTCGTAAATACAGACCCTTTAATTAATGATTTTGACCCTATGGCTTTGTAAGTGGGTATAAATCGTAAATTCATTCCATTAAAACCAAAGCTGGATAAATTAGCAAGCATGGATCCCCACGACTGAACTAATGAAAATATTCCATATAACTCTGCTCCTAGAAAGCGAGTTGTAATGACACTTGTAATAGGTGCCCAAATTAGACCGAAAACACTTCCAATACCAGAAATAGCAAAGTTTTTGGCTAATTTAGTTATATTTTTTTGTCGAGCGTCGCCCAAAGAACCTCATCTTAAGGATTCACCAATGGTAGGTGAGAAAATTAAATAAAGAAAGTAGCGATAGACCACTATGTCGACCGAAAATAATCGACAAATCGCTCTATTCCGATATTAATACTAACCGATGGTTTATACCCTATTAACCTTTTAGCTTTACTTATATCCGCATATGTTTTCTGTACATCCCCCGGCTGATTGGGCATCCACCGAATTTGAGCTTTTTTTCCTAGTGCTTTTTCTATCGTATTGACCAGGTCTATGAGAGAAATCGTTTGCGATTCGCCGAGATTTAATATTTCATATCCGCGAAGACCGTCAATGCATTGCATTATCCCATGAACAATATCATCCACATACGTATAATCGCGAAACGTCTGTCCATCACCAAATAAAGTGATCGGTTTGCCTTCATCTATCAAACGGGTAAACAAATGAATCGCCATCTCAGGCCTTTGGCGAGGGCCATACACCGTAAAAAATCGTAAGCAAAACGCATCGATCCCAAATAAATGATGATAGGTATAAGCCAAAACTTCACATGCCTTTTTGGTCGCGGCATATGGTGATATGGCATGATCTACATTGTCTGTCTCATGGTAAGGAACTTTTTCATTATTACCATACACGGATGAAGAGGACGCGAGTAGGAGTTTCTTTACATTGTGGGCTCGCATCGCTTCCAAAATATTCATCGTACCCTCAACATTGACCTTCTGATAAATTTTGGGATCTTGGATGGAGGGACGCACCCCGGCACGTGCCGCCAAATGAATTACCAAATCAAGCTTCGATTCGGAAAAAATACGACTCATCAAATCAGCGTCTAGAATATCACCACGTAACAACCGAAAACCGGGACTTTGAATAGCGTTAGTAAGATTTTTTTCTTTAATCGCAGGATCATAAAAATGATCAAAATTATCCAAACCGACGACTTCGTGGCCCGCTTTCAAAAGTGCATCCGTAACATGCGAACCGATAAAACCCGCACATCCGGTCACTAATATTTTACTCATGCTTTTACACCTTCTTCGCTCGTGCTGATACGTTGTGACTTGGAAAGATAATACCCGTCGTATGCATATTTATAATAATTCTTCCGCTCATCTGCGTAATCATTCATCACGATACCGATGATGTTGGCACGAACACCTTTTAAATTGTGAATAGCATTTTGGAGTTGCGACTTCGGCGTTACGGCATGTTTGACCACCATAAGCACCGCGTCAACTTTAGAAGCCAGAATAACTGAATCCGTCAACAACATTACAGGCGCGGTATCGTATACGACGATATCAAACTTTTTCTCTAATTCGTTCATCATAAAATTCATACGCAAGCTGGAGAAAATTTCTGAATGATCTTTAGCGTCTCTACCGACGGTAAGTGAATGAAGGTTGTTAATCGATGTTTTTTGAAGTGCCGTATCTAAATCCGTTTGGCCTAAAATAATATCAGTAAGACCCGGTTGCTCCTGTATATCAAATAACATATGATGCTTGGCCTTACGTAGATCCGTATCCACTATACACACACGATGTCCCATATCCGCAAACGAAATAGCCAAATTGACCGCCGTTGTTGTTTTACCTTCTCCAGGACCCGCACTCGCCACAAGCAACGAGCGAATCGGCGAATCAATATTGGCAAACTGAATATTTGTACGCAACGAACGGTAACGCTCCGATACAAACGAACGCGGATTAAACTGTGAAATCATCGCTTTCCGACGAATTTCATTCTTATCTTCTTCCTCATCTTTGGTTTTGATTTTATTGATTTTTTTCCGCAAACCCTGTACAGCATTATCTTCATCGCCTACATTGATCGGAGGTATACGTCCGACAACAGCGATCGATGTAACCGAACTGATCGCTGCAATCGATTTGATTCGATTATCCATAAATTCTAACCCCACCGCAATGGCAATACCTATAATTAAACCCAGCACGGTTCCGACGAAAATATTGGTAAACACTTTATTATAGATCGCTATCGGTTCCTTGGCGGGATCAATAATTTTCAGGCTCCCTGTACTACCGTAATACTGAATCGACAAACTTTCTTTTTGTTTTATCAGTGAACTCAAACGTTCTTCGTAAACTTGTTTCAACCGCAATAGTCGGGAAATATCAATCGCATCTTGCAACAGATTAGGGTTTTTCTTTTCGAAGTTAGTCAAAAGCCCGCTAAACAACCGTGCCTGACCTTTGAGTAAAAAAAGCTCAATCTCTTCCGTATTTTTTTTATCCCATATCGTCTTCCACACCTGGCTCATATCACCACTAACCGTATTGTCCGAACCGGTTTTAACGGACGACAGCAGCGTGTAATACTGACTACGCAGGTCAGCGATTTGACGATCTATCCGCTGTACCTCGGGATTTTCTACAGCATCCGAACCAAGCTTTTCATATAAAACCGCTTTTTGCGATGTCAACTGTTCGATCTGTAACTTGATTTGTTTTTCTTCTGAGGATTCGGCTGCCGCATAAGAGGACGAACCCGTAAGACGCCGTTGGATCGAATCTAATTGTGAGTTGAGAGCGTTAATATTAGAACTGCGGATTTGTATTTGCGTTTCAAATTCCGCTAATTTTTCCTTCATGAGAAGCACTTTAGCCAGAGGGCCTTCCGATTGTTTGATATTAACGTCCGTCTTTTTCTGTAGGGCCTGAAGCTCCACTTCCGTTTTTTCAAGATTATTTCTAGTCACTTCCACTTGTTCGTCAATGAATTCAATACTCCGCTGAAGCCCTTCCCGATCCAGCTCCGTCACGCGCGATTTCAAAACGTCCGTCGTCACTTCAATCATTTTTTTAACCAAAAACGAATCATAGTTCACCGCCGATATTTCGATGAACTGCTCTACTTCTTTATATGGCTTGAGTGTAACCTGAGATGAGGATACGCTTTTAAGCGCCGTGACCGTTTCAGCATCATTACGTTCGCTCAACACGACACGTTCGAGTTCCTTACGAAACCGCTGATTAAAAAGATCCGTTGTTATGATAACTTCATAATAACCGAAATCCTGCGATCCTAAGGCTATTTTTTGCTGTTGAGGAACATTAGCAAAAGCCAGATTGGATAACCCGTTATCAAAAAACAACAGTGCCGAAGAACGATATAAGGTCGGTTTACTCAACGAGTAATACGAAACTATACCGGAGAACACGATGAAAACTGTAAGTACAATCCACTTGTGCATCAATACAGTTTGCAGGATCGCGCGCGCGTCAATCCCTTGTTTATCATCGTTTAAGTCACTCATAGATATCCTGTACTTTCTATGTGGTATTACAATAAACCAGCTTGTTTGGAAAGGAAAATCAAGGTTAAGATCGTCGCCGCGTAACTCAACACTTGAAATATCGTTTTCAGCGTAAACTTTTTCGCCGGCACAAATACAATATCGCCGGGTTGCACGAGCGGAACCGAACCACCTTTGGCCTTGAGAACCGCTTCTACATCGACGATTTCTTCCGTTTGCGCGACGCCGATACGACGTATCAATTTGACAGTGCGAATCGAAGCATCATCTTTGGGACCGCCTGCCAAAAAAATCACATCCACCAGATTCGCACCGGGAAATAATTCGTAATTACCGGGTTTTCCCACAGCACCGAGTACATTAGCATATACTGCACCATAAATAGACGGAACAAAAATAACATCACCGTCACGCAAAGCAGGCAGTTTCCTGATATCGCCGGTTTCTACTATGATGGAAACCATGGGCACTTCAATTTCTTCACGCAAACTTGTTTCGGGGTTGATACGAATAAGTTTCGTTCGATCCAAATCACTGCGCACAGTCGCGCCGCCCGCCGTCGCAATAGCACCTTGAATAGTGTGGTTACGGGGAATTTTATGCGAACCCGGCTGAACGACTGAACCGAGAACAATCACTTCGATCATTTCATCTTTAGCATAGGCCACGATCACTTCGGCGCGCCCGCCGATATATTGCGAAAGTCGGGCCGATAAGATATTCGTCAATTGTTCGACGCTCATACCGTCCACTTTGATATCCTTCATGAAAGGATATTTGATGGTACCATCGGCTTCGACTTTGATTTGTTTAGGTAATTCGTCATGGCCGTAGACCACGACATCCAGAATATCACCCGGTCTGATTTTGCGATCAGCACGTATTTGCGATAAAGCATCCGTTTTGAGCGAATCTTTTGTTTGTGCGTAAAGCTGGCTCGCACTACTGCTCATGGAAATTACCATCAGCAATCCGGTGACAAACATTTTCAAAAAATTATTTTTCTTCATGTACATTCGATAACGCCTCTTTGAGACTAAAATTAGTTTTAATCCAATATCCGACACCAATAACTATCTGCGCGGCATAATTGAAAGCATGTATGACGATGGCAAATCCAAGCGCAACCTCCCGATCTACACGAAACATCATAAGACTCTGCTTGACGACTTCATGAAATGTACCCACATAACCCGGTGCCGCCGGAATCATCACAGCAAACGAAGAAAAAGTCATCACGATGGTCGCATCAATAAGGTCCAGCATCGCCAGTTCAGGGGCATTGCATGCTTTGAACATAATCCATATTGAGAAGGTATAAACAGCCCAGATCAAAAAACTCAGCACAGCAATGACTACGGTTGTACCCAAAGCATGCGTAAATGTAATTCCCGACACAAAAGATCGTAAAAGACGATCTACGCGTTGCTTGAGACTATCCGGAAAAACTGAAATCATGGATTGCACCAAGCGGCATGTGGCTTCCGTATTTTTTACAAGCAGAATCATGAAAATAATAGCTGCTAAATCTATAGCACCGACAACAATGCCGGCCGTTTTGATCCATTCCGGAAAAGGAAAGATAATTACCAGTACACCAAAAACCGTCAACAACGAAATCACATCAATGACACGTTCCACCACCACCGTTGCCATCGAGGCCGTAAAGGAAATCTGATGTTCTTTTTTTAGAATATAACCTCGCGCTATTTCTCCAAGACGGAACGGCAAAATGTTGTTGATCATAAATCCGATACTGACATTTGAAAACAGACTAAGCGTCGGCACGTCTTTTAAAGGAGCCAATAAAAACTTCCATCGCCAGGCACGAAGCCATAAGCTAAATTGATTGATGATCACTGAAAAAATCACAAGCGTCAGACTGATCGAAGTTAATGAGGAACCCAGTTGTGTCCAATCTATACCGCGTGTCGCAAGCCATACAAAAAAAACACTAACCAAAACATTAAGCAGAAGAAATAGTATTTTTTTCAAGTTACACTCCGGTCATCGCAAATCAATCACATCCATACCGGTTTCCGGCGTGAATGTAAAAAGATTCATATTCATCGGCTGATCTATTTCGACGTGGGTAAACTCGTATGTAACTTGATTACCCTCCAAATCAGCGTATTCTATTTTTTGGGTGATCCACGTATCGGAAGGCACCCAGATCTTCATGCTTTGCACAAAATCATCACGGTCCCGCGGATCAAGCTTGAGCACATAAACCAATCGGCCGTTGATCGTTTCCGTTTTGATGACTTCGGCAATAAATTTTTCCAAATAATCATACAAAAAATATTTGGGCATAAACAGGCTACGGCTGTTCTTTTTCAGTTTATCAATAATCACCTGATTATTGACTTCCGAATATTGCCACACCGACTCCCCGTTGGTGATATTGAGTTGTTGACCCAGCTCATAGCGAATATTGTTTTCCTTTTTGAAGAACAATTTACCCTGAGCACTCTGACTTTTTCCGGTCAGTTTCCATTTGAAACGGTAATCAAACGAAAACGAAAAACTGTCCGTTTTTTTATACTTGTTTTGCACTTTACGGATGACCGACTGTGCGTCTTCCGGTTTACCTTGGGCCCAAACACCGGAAAGAGCTATCAAACTTACGATCAAATACTTCAAACGATAAACTCCATTCTTTGGAAAATGGTTATACAATAAACATAATCAAACGAACACTAATTCATATACATCGCCATCTGATCTTCGGTAATAAGCACCTGGCGCGGTTTGGCTCCATCAGGTGCGCTTACGATACCCGCACGTTCCAGTTGATCAATAAGCCTTGCCGCACGGGCGTAGCCGACAGATAGACGGCGCTGCAAAAGCGAAGCTGAACCTTGATTGTGTTTGACGACGATCTCCATCGCCTGATTAAAAAGTTCATCAAATCCCGACGAATCCACCTCACCGCCTTCGTTCTCTTCACGCGGTTCTTCTTTCACCATAAAATCACGACGCGGGAATGCCTGCATGCGGTTTATAAAATCAACGATGGTTTCCGTTTCCTGCGTCGAAGTAAACGCGTTTTGGATACGTATCGGCACTTGCCCCGGCGGCATAAAAAGCATGTCGCCTTTGCCGAGTAACTGCTCCGCGCCGCCCATGTCCAGGATGGTTCGCGAATCAATCTTGGAACGCACTGCGTATGCTATACGCGCCGGAAAATTGGCTTTGATCAAGCCGGTCAAAACATCTACCGAAGGACGTTGTGTGGCGACAATCAGGTGAATACCGACAGCACGCGCCATCTGTGCAAGGCGCGTTATGGATGTTTCTATTTCGCGCGGCGCCGTCATCATGAGATCGGCAAGCTCATCAATGATCGCAACGATGTATTCCAATTTGTAATGCTGATATTTGCCATCGTGCGGCATCCGACCTTCTTTCCAACGCTTATTATAATCTTCCAAATTACGCACATTGGCCTCCGCCAATTTTTCATAACGCTCTTCCATTTCTTCGACAAGCGCTTTGAGAATAAGCTTCGCGTTTTCCGGTTTTGTGATGACGTCTTCAATTACTTCACCGCGATGATTGCGCAGGGAAATCAAATGATGATTTTTTAACCTGCGATATAACGCCAATTCGACCTTCTTGGGATCCACCATGATAAACTTCACTTCCGACGGATCGAACTGATACAGAAGACTGGTGATGATCGAATTGATACCTACCGATTTACCGGCACCCGTCGTACCGGCGATCAGCAAGTGTGGCATTTTGGCGAGATCTTCGAAATGAATATGACCGTCTATCGTTTTCCCCAATGCCAAACCCAGTTTGTATTTGTTTTTCGCATCGCGAAATGACGGATCTTCAAAAAGACTGCGAATCATCACAGGCTCGGCTTTGAGTTTTGGTATCTCGACTTGTATCGTGCCTTTGCTGGTAACCGGTACCATACGCACGGATTTGACTTTGAGGGACAGTGCAAGTTCGTCTTCTAAGCCCGTGATTTTGGAAATTTTTAATCCCGACGGTAATTCCAGTTGATAAATAGCTACCACCGGTCCACCGTATTCCGTAGCCACCACTTTGGTTGCAATGCCAAACTCAGCCAGCTTGGCGATGATCTGTTCAACTTTTGTATTAAGGTAGCCGATTTCTTCCGGAGTTAATTTTTCAAGTGACTGCGTAGGCTCCAGCAAATCAATAGAAGGAAACTTATATTTTTTTCGCGCTTGTGAATTTTCTTTATCAAAATCAATCGCGGGTTCGGGTTTCGGCGCTTCCTTTTTTACGGCTTTGACCGACGCCGCCAAAGCCTCCGCTTCTTGTGCTGTTTCGGGAAGAGTCACTTCCGGTTGCGGCTCTTCCTGCGTTACGGGATTAACATCGTTCGATGATAGTTGTGATGCATCCGTACTGTCCGACACGATCGTATGAATATCTTCTTTTGGCGCTTCTTGGGTTTCGACAATATCTTCGATTTTTACCGTTTGTGTTTTCGGTTTACGCGCCGGCTTCATATCAAGACGCGTTTTTGCACGTTCAAGCTCGGCTGTTTCTTCTTTGACCCATTCTTTCTCCCACTCAATATGTTGATGCTCCGCATCAAACATACTGCGGGCAAGGTCTTTGAAGTCGGCATCCGCCATATCAAGATCGGCATCTTCCGGTCTTATCGTCAAATCTTTTGCTGGTTCGACCACACGCGGTTTCGGGCTCTCAGTAACAGGTGTATTTGCGGGCGCCGTCGTTTCTTCCTGAGGCAAATCCTGATGGGAATCGGTATGACCTGCGGATGCTGAAAGTTCTTCCAGCTTGGTGCGATTAATCGAGAATTTTTTATCAATATGTCCGATCGCTTTGAGATCTCGGACAAACTGCGTATCCATCCCTAAATCTGTTCCCGTGATTGCATCGCGTTTAGGCTCCTCTGCTTTAGCCTGCACGGCGACCAATTCTTCCGGTGCTTTTTCTTCCTTGATCGCCGGGGCAATCGTCGTACTTTGTTTCGTTGTGACCTGAGGAATTTCTGTTTTTACCGGTTCGTTAACTTTTTCAGTTTTTGCAGACGTCGGGGATACTGACGTTTTAATGGTTTTTTTCTGCAAGTACTCAGGGATTAGCGGTTTTTCAGCAGCATCTTCACTGACATTGTCAGGCTCATCCTCAGAAACTTCACTCTCTTTTTCCAACAACTCCTGCTGACGGGATTTGAATTTGGAAATCGTGCCGGTCGTCGTGCGATACGATGTGAAAAGAATATTTTTGATCGCAGGGATAAGATCGGCGATACTCACGCGGGTAACCATCGTAATCCAGATGAGCGAAAAAACAACCCAGATCGTCACGCTGCCAAAGCCGCCAAGCCACGTGTACAGCTGATGCGCGAGCATACCGCCCAACATGCCGCTCGCATTCCAGTTTTCGGAATGATCCAACGCACCCGGTATCGCCAGCCACGTTGAAACAATCAACATCAGCGTGAGGATATAAAACGCAAACTGATTGACGAGAAAAATGCTTTTGTGCGTAAAGAAGAGCCAACCATATACCAAAAATAAAATCGGTACTGCAACAAAGGGGTAACCGAAGGTATAACCTACCAAATAATGAGATAACATCGCACCGACCGGACCGAGCAGGTTTTGCAATTGCCCAGCCCTCCAAAGCTCCATGATCGTGCCGGGTTGTTCATTAGCAACATGCGTCACAACCGACAAAATAGACAATAAACTCACGGTCATCAGCAGCAAACCAAAGATTTCTTCTTTGAGTTTGATGCCAAGATTGAGTTTCAGCCCCTTTGGCGGCTGCGGCTTTTGAGGTATCTTACCTTTCGGCGATTCGGCCGCTTTGGGTTTGGGATTATTTTTTTTCTTTGACGCCATTCAAATGTTATTAGAATTCATATTTAACCAAGACGCCTTGTCTCTAGAAATCCGAACTGGGATCCCCGTTATAAAACGGCGTCGGCGATACTTTAGCGTTAAGCTCACGGCCGCGTGCATTGATCTTGAGCATCGTACCGTCTTTTGCCAATGCCGTCTCTACGTACCCCACGGCAATCGCACGTTGTAAACTCGGCGAAAATGTACCGCTAGTCACTACGCCGACTTTTCGTCCGTCCGACATGATGTCGTAACCGTGACGCGCCGGTATTTTTCCTTCGACTTCAAGACCGACTAATTTCCTCTTAACGCCATCGGCTTTTATTTTTTGTAATGCTTCGCGCCCGATAAACTCGCCTTTATTCAGTTTGGTGATCCAGCCGAGCGAAGCCTCAAGCGGGTTTGTCGTTTCATCAATATCGTTGCCATACAAGCGGTAATTCATCTCCAAACGCAGCGTATCCCGCGCACCAAGACCGGCTAAACCGATATTGTATTTTTCACCGGCTTTCATCACCGCATTCCATATCTGATCGGCAAACTTCGTATTGAAATACAGTTCAAAACCTTTCTCTCCGGTATATCCGGTACGTGAAATTGTCATCGGCACGCCGTCCACTTCGCCCTCGCGGAACCAATAAAATTTGATGTCCGACAGATTGGTTTTTGTCAGCGACTGTACGACTTCTTTTGCGTGGGGTCCCTGAATCGCAAGCAACGCAATATCGTCGCTGATATTTTCCAATTGGAGATGAGAAGGGCAATGCGATTTTACCCAATTAAAATCTTTTTCCATATTGGATGCGTTGACGACAAGCATAAATTTTTTATCGTTGTATTTGTACACGATCAGATCGTCCACAATACCGCCGTCGGGTTTGCACATCGCGGAATACTGTGCCTGCGTATCGGCCATTTTAGAAACATCATTGACCGTAATTTTTTGTACAAAATCTGCCGCGCCTTCGCCGGTTACCATAAATTCGGCCATGTGTGACACATCAAATACACCGACGGCTGTCCGGACGCGTTGATGTTCGACGATATCGCCGTCATAACGAATCGGCATATAATAGCCTGCAAAATCGGCCATTTTAGCACCGGCTGCGATATGTTTATCGTAGAACGGTGTTTTTTGGGGGTTAGTTGAAGTACTCAAAATATGTTCTCCAAATTCTTTACTACTTAAAAATGACTTATTTACTATATCAGTCAGTTCACAAAAGACAATCTACTTTCAATTTTCTTACAATTTCTTCATCGCTTTATCAATTCGTTCCAGTGCCAATTTGATATTATCGAGCGAATTGGCATAAGAAAACCGGAGATACCCTTCACCGAAACTGCCGAATGCTGTCCCGGATAAAGCTGCGACACCGGCTTCATTGAGCAGATAATCCGCGAGTTTACGCGAATCCAAACCGGTTTTGATGATATTGGGAAATACATAAAACGCACCCAACGGTTTTTTGCAGGAAAAACCCTTGATCGCATTGAGTCCGTCCACGATAAAATCGCGGCGTTTTTCAAATTCGGTGACCATCGCATTCACGCTGTCTTGCGGCCCCTGCAACGCTTCGATGCATGCTTTTTGTACAAAACTATTCGTACACGAATTACTGTTGGTTTGCAGTTTGGAAACCATTGCTGCGAGATCTTTGGGCATCACACCAAAACCGGCGCGCCATCCGGTCATGGCATACGTTTTGGAAAATCCGTCCAAAATAATCGTGCGTTCTTTCATGCCCGGAAGACTGGCTATGGAATAATGTTCGTACCCGTACATGATGCGTGAATAAATTTCATCGGACATCACGTAACAATTATATTGTTTGACGATCGCCGCTATATCTTCGATATCTTTTTTGCTAAACACCCCGCCGGTCGGATTGGCCGGCGAATTGATAATCACAAGTTTGGTTTTAGGCGAAATTTTTTCCTTCAGTTCGTTCACATCAAAGGTAAAATTTTTTTCTTCGCTGATGTGCAGCGGCACGGCTTTACCGCCGACAAAATTGATCATGGACTCATAAATCGGAAAACCGGGATTAGGATAAATCACTTCATCGCCCGGGTCAATCAAGGCCATGATGGGGAAAAATATGATCGGTTTACCGCCGGGCGTGACGACCACTTCGTCCGGATGGGCTTCGATATGACGGGTTTGGGAAACATAATCGGCAATCGCTTTGCGCAAATCGGGCAAACCGGGTGACGGCCCATAATGCGTCCATCCTTCACGTAGCGCTTTTATCGCCGCTTCGGAAATATTGGTCGGCGTGTCAAAATCCGGTTCGCCGATTTCCAAATGTACGATGTGTTTTCCTTGCGCCTCCAAAGCCTTGGCTTTTACGAGCACTTCAAAAGCCGTTTCGGTTCCCAAACGACTCATGGCCGAAGCCGGAGCAACTTTAAAATCTGACATGCCCAAAACTCTCCCGTGTTATTAAAGCTAAATCTCTAATAAAAAAGAATTTACCGTTTTTAAATGGTTTTATCAAGAAATTATTCCCTTGTGTCAAGGCAAAATAGAAATGTCCTAATATAGCAAAGTAGAAATGTCCTGTTAGAAAGCCGGGTATTTATCCGCTGTAACTGCGATCCAAACTTCGGTATTGGATTGCTTCGCTGACGTGTTCGGCGCGAATGGCCGGAGCATTGGCACAATCGGCAATCGTCCGCGCTACTTTAAGAATACGATCGTATGCCCGCGCAGATAACCCCAGTTTGGTAATCGCGAGTTTCATCAATTCCTGACTGCGTGCATCGATCGTACAAAATTCGCGAATGGCGCGCGACTCCATATCCGCATTACAGTACACAGGCTGGCCTTTTTTACGCAGAGATTCAAATCGTTTTAACTGAATTTGCCGCGCTTTTTTAACGCGTTCGCGGATCGCCGAGGAGGTTTCGCCGTGGCCTTCGGCAGAAAGTTCTTTATATTTTATCGCCGGACAGTCAATATGAATATCAATACGATCCAGAAGTGGCCCCGATATTTTGGCCATGTAGCGCTGGATCATACCCGGATTACAAGTACAGCGATTGCCGGGATCGGTGTGAAATCCGCACGGGCAAGGATTCATCGCGCAAGCGAGCATAAAATTAGCCGGGTACGTCAGCGACATTTCAGCGCGACTAATGGTAACATGCCCATCCTCCAAAGGTTGGCGCATGACCTCCAATACGTTTTTTTTAAATTCCGGTAATTCATCAAGAAAAAGTACGCCGTGATGCGCAAGACTGACTTCACCGGGTTTGGGAATATGTCCCCCGCCGATCAGTCCCGCGTCGGAGATCGTATGGTGCGGTGAACGAAAAGGACGCAGGGTAACCAGCGGCGTATTCTGCGGCAAAAAACCGGCGACAGAATGAATTTTGGTTGTTTCCAGCGCCTCATCCGGTGTCAGATCAGGCAGTATTGTCGGGATACGTTTGGCTAACATCGTTTTACCGCTTCCGGGCGGACCGATCATAATGATGTTATGGCCTCCGGCGGCCGCAATCTCCAGCGCTCGCTTGGCATGTTCCTGCCCTTTGACATCACGAAAGTCCACCGGCATAGCCGGAGCCTGATCAAAAAGTGCCGACATATCTACCTGGTGCGGTGCGATGTGTTTTTGTCCGTTGAGAAATTGAACAGCATCCGATAATGCGTTGACAGGTATAACTTCTAAACCTTCAGCCATGGCGGCTTCGGCGGCATTACCGGCCGGTACGATGATGCCTTTGATATGTTCGCGGCGGGCGCGAAGCGCAAGAGACAACACACCGTTGATGGGTCGCAAACTTCCATCCAAACTCAATTCACCGACGACCACGTATTCCTCCGTACGATGGGACTCGATCTGACCGTGCGCGGCCAAAATACCCACGGCGATCGGGAGATCAAACCCGGAACCTTCTTTCCGCAAATCCGCCGGTGCAAGATTGATCGTAATGCGTTTGATCGGAAATGTAAAACCGGAGTTTTTGATTGCCGCATTAACGCGCTCTTTGCTTTCGCGGACGGCATTATCCGGTAAACCGACCGTGATAAAACCGGGTACGGCGCCCTCCAGATGCGCTTCGACTTTGATGATAAAAGCATCAATACCAAATGTAGTCGCGGATAAAATCTGTGCTAACATAAACCCCCTTCATCGCAAATTTTTTTTAAAAAAATTAAATATGGATGCGGAAGGTTTTCTGTCAAAAAATGACAATAAAAAAACGGCTCCGGGATTTTTTAACCGAAAGCCGTTTAATGGGACGAATTGTATTTTTTAGTTTTTGATTACAGACGGTAAACGACCCGGCGTAAAAGGCGCGCCATAACGATCCATCTGCTGTTCTATGCGTTTGATCTCCGCATCAGTCTCCTGGAGTGCACGAAGTAATCCTTCAAATTGTGCAGCCGCCACGTCATACAAATGCTGAAATGTAGTTGTCGCATCCGATGTGGTAGTCCACAGATTACCGGTGATGATTTCGACGCGCCCCCGCAACGATGTCGGCGGCACACCTTCATACAGCGCACGCAATCCGTCACCATTCATTTGACGTTGAATACGTTTGAGTTTATCCTCTGCAGCGACCACAGCTGCATACGTTCCTTCGGGAAGCTTTGCCGTTTCGATCACGGCTTGTTTGAGCAACGGTATTTTCTCCACCATACTCTCACGGTAGGCATCCGCACTGCTGATAGCCCGGATCAGTTCGGCTACTTTTTTATTGAAGGCGTCTAATTTATTGCGATCCGCAACAGGTAAAGACGGTGTTAAAAGCGGTTTACAAATAAAGGATTGCGACACGCCGAGATCCGTCCATTGACCGGCTTCGTAGCGCGACACGGAAACCGTGTATTTTCCCGGAACCACCATATATCCCCGATCCGGATCATTCCAAGGTATGCTGTTATCAAATGGCGTCAGAGAAATCGGGGTAAATACATTGGTTCGAAAATCCCACACGATACGATTGACGCCTTTCTGAACGGAAGTTTTAATGCGTCGTACAGGTTGGCCCAATTCATCTTTGATCGTAAAAACAAAAAACGGTTCTTGCTCATCCGCTTCATTGCGCAGTGTTTGATACGAAGGCAGTTCGATGTCCTCGCCTTTTTTCTGTTTTTCTTTTTCGGTATCGCGGCGTTTTTTCTTCAGCGACTTGTAATCGTCCTTAACGTAATACGTAAATACGGCGCCTGTTTCCGGATTCGGCGTTGCAAAAAAACCGGCACCCTGAAAACCCGTTCCGGGAAAACCAAACGGATTGGAAGGAATAAACATGGATGCCTCTTTGATCGGCAGTATGGCAATATCTTTTTGTAACGTTTCTTTGGACAGGTGACGGAGCGGCGTATAATCGTCGAGAATATACATACCGCGACCAAACGTGGCGACGACCAAATCGTTTTCACGTTTTTGGATGGTCATGTCGGTGATCAATCCCGGAGGAATACCATTGTTAAACGCTACCCAGTCCTGACCTCCGGTATTGGAAACATACAGACCAAACATGGTACCCACGAATAACAAATTAGGATCCACGTGATCTTCTGCAAAAGAATAGGTAGAACCTCTCTTGGGAAGATTGCCGTTGAGTAACGTCCACGTCTTCCCGCCATCGCTTGTTTTGAGCAAGTACGGTTTATTATCGCCGTCACCAAAATTGTGGCAAGCGGCATACGCCACGCGTCTGTTATGCGACGATGCGACGATCGTATGAACGCGTGCAAACTCCGGTAACCCTCCCGTGGATGCGGGTTTATTCCACGTTTTACCGCCATCATCGGAATAATGAATCAATCCGTCGCCCGAACCGACGAAAAGAATATTGGGATCTATCGGCGATTCCGCGATGGCCGTAATATTGGCCAGCGAACCTTTAGAGGCCAGCTCATCATAACTCCAGCTCTTGCCCTGCATTTTGATTAATTTTTGCGGAACACCGCGCGTCAGATCGCCGCTCAGCAGTGTCCACGTATTGCCGCGATCGTCTGTTTTAAATAAACGATGACCGCCGAAATACAATCGTTTGGGATCGTGATGTGAAATCAATAACGCCGCATCCCAATCAAAACGATAACCCACATCGGCCGTATCAATGGGTTTGATAAAAAGTTGTTCACCCGTTTTTTTATCATAACGTACAAGCCCGCCATTTTGGGACTGCACATAAAGTATGTTTTCATCACTCCAGTCGGCTTGGGTTTCAAATCCGTCACCGCCTAAAGTAAACGTCCAATCTTGATTGGTCACTCCGGCCGATGAATTCGTTCTTGATGGTCCGAAGAAACTGTTATTGTCCTGCGTACCCGCATAGACATGATAAAACGGAAGCGCCTGATCTATCGAAACTTTATACACTTCGGCAATGGGCATATTGGCTTTAAAATCCCAGGTTTTACCTTGATCTAATGATTCGTACACTCCGCCGTCACTTCCTGCAATCAGGTGTTTGGTGTTTATAGGATTAATCCAAAGCGCATGATTATCTACGTGTTTGTATTTCTCGCCAAGTTTGGACCAAGTCGCACCGCCATCACGGCTGATCTGATTAAAAACATCCATGCTGTAAACGGTATTCTCATCCTTGGGATCGCAAAATAATTCCTGAAAATAAAACGCATACGTCGAAACATAACTGCTGCGTTTGACCCAGCTCGCACCGCGGTCGCTGCTGCGGTACACACCGCCTTTTTCTTTGGCTTGCACGATAGCATAAAGCACTTGAGGGTTGGAAGGCGCTATCGCCAGTCCGATTTTGCCCACATCTTCGGAAGGCAGTCCGGACATCACTTTTTGCCACGACACACCGGCGTCCGTGCTGCGATAGATCGCACTCTCCGGCCCGCCTTGAACGGTAGCGTATAGTTTTTTGAACCGTTGATGCGCCACGGCATATAAAACTGACGAATTATTCGGATCCATATGGATTTGCCAAAATCCCGTATAGTCGCTCACATGAAGTACACGTGTCCAGGTTTTACCGCCGTCGGTGGTTTTATAAACACCACGCTCACCACCGTCGTTACGAAACGGGCCATATGCCGCCGCATATACGGTATTGGAATTACGCGGGTCAATAACGATCCCGCCGATATGCTCTGAATTTTCGAGTCCCATATTTTTCCAACTTTTACCGCCGTCTTCGCTGCGATAAATACCGTCGCCAAAAATCACATTGGACTGTCCATTGCTTTCACCGGTGCCAACCCACACGATATTGGAATTGGACGGATCCATCACCACACAACCGATAGAGTACGATTTTTGCCCATCGAATACCGGCGCGAACGTCGTCCCGCCATTAGTGGTTTTCCACAATGACCCGTGACCCGAAGCAACAAAATATTCCGCCGGATTGGCAGGATTAACCGCAATATCTACGATGCGGCCGCCGGCAAAAGCCGGGCCGATACTGCGAAACTGCAGTCCCGATAATGAAATGTTCTTGAGCGAATCCGCTTTGGTTTGCGCTTCCAACGCAAAACTCATGCAGCATGACACAATCAGAATAATACGCGTGATATGATTCATAAAAAAATCCTCATGCGATGGGTTAAATAATAATGATTACTTGATATGACAAATCAATAAAGCAATGAAACCGAGATACCAAAAAAGAAAGGACATAGGCATGTCATATTACGAAAAACACAGCCTATAGTTTCAGTTCGATGCCGGTTTATTGGTAAAATAAGTCTATGAATTTTTCGTATGAGAATAAAGGTTATTACCATGAACGCTTTAATACGAATAATCCGTCCGACGATGTGGAAAGCCGCCAACCTGAGAATACATGGTAAAGGAAAAAATAACTATCTCGGCAAGGTAATAATGTCCTAATATAGCAAAGTAGAAATGTCGTGTTAGAAAGCCGTATTATTGTCTCCTAGTGAAGGAGGCAAGTAT
>JABWCP010000017.1 GCA_013360215.1 bacterium
GCCTGGTGACAATGTGAAGATCAGTGTGGAACTTATTGCGCCGATCGCTATGGAAGACGGCTTACGCTTCGCTATCCGCGAAGGTGGTCGTACCGTAGGCGCCGGTGTCGTAACCAAGATCCTCAAGTAAGAAGAAAAATATCCCTCCGGCGCAGCGTCGGAGGGACTTGTTTAGGGGAGTGGCTCAATTGGCAGAGCGGCGGTCTCCAAAACCGTAGGTTGCAGGTTCAAGTCCTGTCTCCCCTGCGAAAAAATATTCAGGAGTTAAGGAACAAATGAACAGAATAAAAGAATTTTTTATGAGCGTGCAGACCGAAATGAAAAAAGTGTCTTGGCCTACACGTGAAGAGTTGATGGGTTCTACGGGAGTTGTTATGGTCCTTTGGCTCATATTGTCGTTGTATATTTTTACATCGGACAATGTGTTGCAAGCGATCGTAAAGAAACTCCTTCTGTAATCGGATTTATTAAAGGAATCGCAAGTGGAAAACACGGAAAAAACGGATTCTCCTGAAATTGTGACGAAAGATGCACCGCGTCCTGAAAATACACGTTGGTATACGTTACGTGTGTACTCAGGTCAGGAGGCCAAAGTTCGCGATCATATCAAAAGTGAACTCGAGATAGCCGGTCTTAAAGATCTCGTTTTTCGCATTATGATTCCCGAAGAAACCATCGTCGAAATGAAGAACGGTAAAAAGAAAGAAAAAACACGTTCCTTTTTACCGGGATATATGATTATTGAAATGGTGGACGATAAACGTGTGCAACATGTAATCACCAACACACCCGGCGTTGTGAGTTTTGTAGGACCTAAGAATATGCCGCAACCGCTTCGTCCGGATGAAGTAGATCGTATGCTCGGTCGCATGCATGAAAAACAGACCACCGAAACGATCGAAATACCTTATAAAGTGGGTGATGCTGTCAAAATCATTGATGGTCCTTTTGCGGATTTCAACGGTTTTATTGATGAAATCAACTACGAAAAGAAAAAACTCAAAGTCATGGTCAGTATTTTTGGCCGTTCGACACCGGTGGAACTGGATTTTCTCCAGGTAAAAACCGTAACGAATTCATAATTAAACACACAACGGAGAATCAACTGTGAAAAAAGTTGTCGCTCAAATTAAGTTGCAGATTTCTGCCGGTGCAGCCAATCCGCAACCGCCGATCGGTCCGGCTCTCGGTCAGCACGGCGTGAACATCATGGAATTTTGTAAGGCGTTTAACGCCAAGACCCAGGATCAGAAGGGTATGATCATTCCGGTGATCATAACGGTCTATTCGGATCGTTCGTTTACATTTATCCTCAAAACGCCTCCGGCTGCCATTTTGATCAAAAAAGCGATCAATTTGGAAAAAGGTTCGGCCCAACCGAATCGTAACAAAGTAGGCAAAATTTCTCGCGCTAAGCTGATGGAGATTGCTAAAATCAAATTGCCCGACCTCAATACTAAAGATATCAAATCGGCTACGAGCATGATGGAAGGTACCGCAAAGAGCTTGGGTCTGGATATTATTGATTAATTTCTAATTTACTCATAACACACCACGTCCGTGAGGCATGTGGGAGAACCAGTATGTGCCGTATGCACAGAAAATTCGCAAAAGGAGAACTATGAAAAAACACAGCAAACGCTTTAAAGCGGCTGTCGCAAAGATCGAGAAAGGTAAGGAATATTCCATTTCCGATACTTTCAAAATGATCAAAGAAACCGCCACAACTAAATTTACAGAAACGGTTGATGTGGCTGTCAATCTCGGTGTTGATCCGAAACACGCCGATCAAGCGCTTCGCGGGACGGTTATGTTACCGCATGGTAATGGCCGTACGGTGCGTGTCCTTGTGATCACCAAAACCAAAGAAAAAGAAGCCAAAGAAGCCGGTGCGGATTTGGTTGGTTTTGATGAATATCTGCAAAAGATCAAAGAGGGTTGGACGGATATAGATGTGATCGTAGCTACACCCGAAGCTATGATTGAGTTGGGTAAATTAGGTAAAGTCCTTGGCCCTAAGGGCCTCATGCCTAATCCGAAAAGCGGAACTGTCACACCGGATGTTACCAAGGCGGTAAAAGAAGTGAAAGCCGGTCGTGTGGAATTTCGCGTTGATAAGCAAGGTAATGTACACGTTGGTATCGGCAAATCGTCGTTTGATGCCAAACAGCTTGAAGAAAATTTCAAGAGCTTTATGACTACGATTATTCGTATGAAGCCGGCTACGGCGAAAGGTACATACTTGAAAAGTGTGCATGTTTCCACGAGTATGGGACCTTCAGTCAAAGTCAGCAACACGGAAGTGGGCGGACTGACGATACACTAATTAACGCGTTGTCAAACACTAAACATCTACGACCATGAAAAAAGAAAATAAAGAACAGATCATAGCGGACCTCGCTGATAAATTCCAGAAGGCCTCCAGCCTCTATCTGACGGATTTTACGGGTATCAATGTGATCAAAATGGAACAGCTCCGTAATAAATTTCGTGAAACCAATTCGGAATTTAAAGTTGTCAAAAACACATTAGCCAAACAAGCGCTCAATAAAGCCGGCTATACGGTTGATCTGAGCAAGTATTTGCAAGGACCGACGGGTATTGCATTTGGTTACGATGATGCGGTTGCTCCGGCGAAAGTTATATCGGAGTTTCTCAAAGAAAAAGAAAACGATAATCTCAAAGTTAAAATCTGTATTATCGAAAAAGAAATGTATGCCGCATCGAAGATCGGCGACATTGCGAAAATGCCTAATAAGAAAGACATGCTGGCTCAGCTTGTCGGCCTTTTCAATTCGCCGATGCAGAATGTGGTGATGGTACTCAATGCCCCGATGCAAAATCTCGTGGGTGTGCTAGAGTCCCTGAAAAACCAAAAAGCAGCTTAATTTTTCATTCATTCATTAACGTTTGCGGCCTTAATATGTTGTCCGTGTAAGTGTTGCGGATAACCGGTTGCAACAAAAGTCAGGAGTCCTAAAATGGCTATCTCTCGCGCAGATGTACTGGAATATCTTGCCAGTGCTAACATGATGGAAATCGGCGAACTGGTCAAAGAAATCAAGTCCAAGTTCGGTGTCGAAATTGCAGCCCCTGTTGCAGTAGCAGCAGCTCCGGGCGGTGCTCCGGGTGCCGGTGCAGCCGCTGCAGCTGAAGAAAAGACCGAATTTACAGTGAAGCTCACCAACGCCGGTGACAAAAAAATCCAGGTGATCAAAGTCCTCCGCGAAATCACCAATCTCGGCCTCAAAGAAGCTAAAGATGCTGTTGATGCAACGCCCGCCGTTGTCAAAGAAGGCGTATCGAAAGATGAAGCCGAAAAAATCAAAGCGAAATTTGCTGAAGTCGGCGCTACCGTCGAAGTTGCTTAATCGTTTTTGGATTGATAAGGAAGGCAGTTGGAATCCAACTGCCTTCCAATGTTTTTTGAATTTTTGAAAAATACGCGGAGAACGTTAAAAACGATTTTGCGCTCTCGGCGTGTTTTTTAGTTTTGATCCGATAAAGAAATCCAGGCGATAATATGGGTTTCTCCCGCAAGCGAACATGCCTTTCGCTTTTTCTACAAAAAAATTAAGAGTTTTCTGACAACCTTAATTAAAAGGCAGGATTCCATTGAGTACAAAAAAAGTTATTGAGCGTGTGAACTTCGCCAAAAATCCGAGCGTAGTTCCCATGCCGGATCTTCTGGAAATCCAGATTGATTCCTATAAAGAATTTTTGCAGGAAGATGTTCCTGCAGAAAAACGGACCAATACCGGTCTTCAGAATGTATTTTTGAGTAATTTTCCGGTAGACGATGCTAAAGAATTGTTCAAACTTGAATTTCTGAAGTATTACGTCGAACGTCCTAAATATGACGTCCGCGAATGCCAGGAACGCGGTGTTTCGTTTTCTGTTCCTTTGAAAGCGACGTTGCGTCTGATCAGCAAAAAATCAGCGGATGACAAGCATCCCGAGATCATCGAACAGGATGTATATCTCGGTAACCTTCCGTACATAACGGAGAAGGGTACCTTTGTTATCAACGGTGCAGAACGCGTCATCGTAAGCCAGCTTCACCGTTCCCCGGGCGTATTTTTTGACGAATCGCTGCATCCGAACGGAACCAAGATGTTTTCGGCGCGCGTCATACCTTTCCGCGGTTCGTGGATAGAGTTCACGACGGACATCAACGATGTCATGTATGTGTTTATTGACCGTAAAAAGAAATTCCCCGTAACGACGTTTTTACGTGCTTTGGGCTATTCGTCGGACCGCGACATGCTCAAGCTTTTTAATATTATTGACGAAGTGGAAATCTCCAAGATTGACGGCGATAAGATTATGGGCCGTAAATTGGCGTTAGATATCGTCAATGAGGAAACCGGCGAAATTATTGCCGAACGCGAAACTGAACTGACCGAAGAAACTTTTGCCAAGCTCAAACGCAGCAAAATCAAAAAAATTGATTTGATCAAAGCCGAAGAAGTCATTCCGGAAGTGATCGCCAATACGATTCGTAAAGACGTTACCAAAGATGAAAAAGAAGCTTTGGAAACGATTTACCGTCAACTTCGCTCCGGCGATGCGCCGGATCTGGAAACGGCGCGCGGGCTTTTGGAACGTCAATTTTTTAATTCCAAACGTTATGATCTTGGCGATGTAGGACGTAATCGTATCAATAAACGTCTGAGCCTCAATATACCGGAATCGGTTACGGTTCTTACCAAAGATGATATTATCGCGATCATCAAAGCATTGATAGAATTGCGCGACGGCATTCGCCAAACCGACGATATAGACCATCTTGGAAATCGTCGTGTGAAAACCGTCGGTGAGCAGCTCGCCGGACAATTCAGTGTAGCTTTGACGCGTATGACACGTACGATCAAAGAACGTATGAACCTGCGCGATAATGAAAATCTGACACCACAAGATCTTGTCAATGCGCGTACGGTATCCAGCGTAATCAATACGTTTTTCGGTACCAGCCAGCTTTCACAGTTTATGGATCAGACGAACCCGTTATCCGAGTTGACGCATAAACGTCGTCTCTCGGCTCTCGGACCGGGCGGCCTTACGCGTGAACGCGCAGGATTTGAAGTGCGTGACGTGCACTATACGCACTACGGTCGTCTTTGCCCGGTCGAAACACCGGAAGGCCCGAATATCGGTCTTATTTCTTCACTTTGCCTTTTTGCGCGAGTGAATCGGTACGGGTTTATCGAAACGCCTTATCGTAAAGTCGTCAAAGGTCGTGTACAGGAAAATATTGAATTTCTGATTGCCAGCGACGAAGACGGCATGACGATCGCGCAAGCGAACGAACCGATCGACAAAAAAGGTTCTTTTGACAATGAATTCGTAAAAGCGCGTAAAGAAGGTGATTTTCCGGTGGTAACTCCGGATGAAATCCAGTTCATGGATATTTCGCCTGCGCAGATTGTATCGCCGGCGGCCGCGTTGATTCCATTCCTTGAACACGATGACGCCAACCGCGCACTGATGGGATCTAACATGCAACGTCAAGCGGTGCCGTTGCTTGTGCCGGAAGCACCGATCGTAGGTACCGGTCTTGAACGCACCGTGGCTGTGGATTCACGCTCGGTTATCATTTCGGATATTGACGGTGTGGTCGAAGATGTTTCAGCAACAGAAATCACCATCCGTAAGAAAACCATGGGCGGAAAGAAAGGTAAAGACTCTGTTTCGGATACGATGACGTATCGGTTACTGAAGTTTTTCCGTACCAATCAAGATACGTGTATCAATCAACGCCCGATCGTCTCTGTAGGTGATGAAGTGAAAGCCGGACAAATTATTGCTGACGGGTGTTCGACCGAACGCGGTGATCTTGCTCTCGGTCGTAACGTGTTGGCGGCTTTCATGCCGTGGCGCGGTTATAACTTCGAAGATGCTATCATTCTGAGCGAACGCGTGATACGTGATGACGTATTTACGTCAATACACATCGAAGAGTATGAAATACAGGTACGTGATACCAAACGCGGCGAAGAAGAACTTACGCGCGAAATTCCCAACGTCAGCGAAGAAGCGACGAAGGATCTTGATGAAAACGGTGTTATCCGTGTCGGTGCAGAAGTATTGGCCGGTGATATTCTTGTAGGAAAAGTAACACCTAAAGGTGAAACGGATCCTACGCCGGAAGAAAAACTTCTGAAAGCGATTTTCGGAGATAAAGCCGGTGATGTCAAGGACGCATCCCTCAAAGCGCCTCCGGGCATGAAGGGGATTGTCATTTCGACCAAACTTTTCAGCCGTAAGAAAAAAGATACAGAATCCAAAAAAGAAGATAAGAAGAAGCTCGAAGAATTGGAAAACGAACTTAAAAAACAAGTTCGCCGTTTGAAATCCAACTTGCGCGATGAGTTGACCAAACTGCTTGTCGGCAAAGTATCGGCAGGCGTTGTCTACACGGACGGTTCCGAGTTTTTGAAAAAAGGTAAAAAATTTACCGAAGATTCTTTCAAAAATTTGGACCCTGCGGAAATCAACCTGCAGGAAAGCCGTTGGACGGATGATGAAGAAACAAACGAGATGGCCAATTTCTTATTTGACAACTTTGAACGCAATGCCGAAGAAGTCGAAACGGAATACAATTCCGAGAAATTCAAAGTCCAGGTTGGGGATGAATTGCCTCCGGGAATTGTACAGTTGGCTAAAGTCCAGGTTGCTAAGAAACGCAAAATCTCGGTCGGCGATAAGATGGCAGGACGTCACGGAAACAAAGGCGTTGTGTCCAAAATCGTTCCCACTGAAGATATGCCATTTCTGAGCGACGGTACACCTGTTGACGTGATTCTCAATCCGCTCGGAGTGCCTTCGCGTATGAATCTTGGACAGATATTTGAAACTTCGCTCGGTTGGGCGGGTAAGATTCTCGGCAAACACTATGAAACCAACGTGTTTGACGGAGCGAAGATATCCGATGTAAAAAACGAATTACGTTTGGCCGGTTTACCGGATCATGGTAAAGTGCGCTTGACTGACGGACGAACCGGTGATCGCTTCGATCAGGAAACTATGGTCGGCTACATCTACATGATGAAACTAAACCACCTTGTCGATGATAAGATCCATAGCCGTTCTATCGGTCCGTACTCACTCATCACGCAACAGCCCTTGGGCGGTAAGGCTCAGTTTGGCGGTCAGCGTTTTGGTGAAATGGAAGTGTGGGCGCTTGAAGCCTACGGCGCGGCTTACATTCTGCAAGAAATTCTCACGTACAAATCCGATGATGTCGGCGGACGTGCGAAAGTGTACGAGGCCATCGTTAAAGGCGATAATTTGCCTGAACCGGGTGTTCCCGAATCATTTAACGTGCTTGTACGCGAATTGCAGGGTCTTGGCCTTGAAGTAAAAATTGAGTAATTGCAACGCACGTGGTGTTGTAATTTAGATTAACTCATAACGCTCCGATAAAGGAGGATCAACCGTGTCCATATATTTGTCCAATAACAGTTTGTCAAAAGACTTTTCAACGATCACGATCGGTATCTCATCGCCGGATGCGATTTTGAGCCGTTCGTACGGAGAAGTCACCAAAGCGGAAACTATCAATTACCGCTCATTCAAGCCGGAAAAAGACGGTTTGTTTTGTGAGAAAATTTTCGGTCCCGTAAAGGATTGGGAATGCCACTGCGGTAAATACAAACGTATTCGCTACAAAGGCATCATCTGCGACCGTTGCGGCGTGGAAGTGACGCTCAAAGCCGTTCGTCGCGAACGCATGGGTCATATTTCGCTGGCCGTACCCGTCGTACACATTTGGTTTTTCAAATCCCTGCCGAGCAAGATCGGTTCGCTTCTTGGTCTGAGCATCAAGCAGCTTGAAAAAATCATTTATTACGAAAACTATATCGTCGTACAGCCCGGCAAAAGCGGTCTCAAGTACAAAGATATTATCCCTGAAGAAGAGCTGTATCGTGTCAAAGAAGAGCTCGGATTGGATAATGAAAATCTGCCGAACACCGATCCCAATAAGTTTATTGCGTTAATCGGCGGGGAAGCCGTTAAAGAATTGCTCAAGCGCGTTGATGTCGAGCAGATCTGTATTGATTTGCGTAAAGTGTTGCGCGATCCTTCGACTTCCATTCAAAAACGTTCCGATGCCTTGCGTCAGCTTCGTGTGGCCGATGCATTTCGCCTGAGCGAAGGCGCGATCGAAAACCGCCCTGAGTGGATGGTGCTCGATGTTGTGCCGGTCATTCCTCCCGAATTGCGTCCGCTCGTACCGCTTGAAGGCGGACGTTTTGCGACGAGCGATCTGAATGACTTATATCGTCGTGTCATCATACGTAATAACCGTTTGCGCAAATTGATTGAAATCCGCGCTCCTGAGGTGATTTTGCGTAATGAAAAACGCATGCTTCAGGAATCGGTTGATTCGCTTTTTGATAACAGCCGTAAGACCGCGGCAGTACGTAGCGACAGCAATCGTCCGTTGAAATCCTTGTCGGACATGCTCAAAGGAAAACAAGGCCGTTTCCGTCAAAACTTGCTCGGAAAACGCGTTGATTATTCCGGTCGTTCCGTGATCGTCGTCGGACCTGAACTCAAACTTCATGAGTGCGGTTTACCCAAAGAGATGGCCGTTGAATTATTCAAGCCATTCATTATTCGTAAACTGGTCGAACGCGGTTATGTAAAAACCGTCAAGTCAGCCAAACGCATGGTAGATAAGCATGGCGCGGAAGTATGGGAGATATTGGAAAAGATCGTTTCCGATCACCCTGTAATGCTTAACCGTGCTCCTACGTTGCACCGCCTTGGTATTCAAGCGTTTCAACCGGTGCTCGTCGAAGGCCGTGCGATCCAAGTGCACCCTCTGGTTTGCGCCGCATTTAACGCAGACTTTGACGGCGATCAGATGGCCGTTCACATTCCGCTGTCGTACGAAGCGCAAATCGAAGCGCGTATGTTGATGCTCTCGAGCCACAATATTATTCAGCCCTCCAGCGGTCGCCCGATAGCAATTCCTTCGCAGGATATTGTTTTGGGTAACTATTATCTGACTAAAGCGAAGCCCGGCGCACGCGGAGAAGGGATGCGTTTCTCATCCATTGCCGAAGTTCGTCAGGCATTTGATAACGGCGTTGCCGAATTGCATGCCAAAATCAAATTGCGTTATATCAAAGGTGAAGGCAAAACGGCTACGGTGGCGTACATTGATACGACGGTGGGTCGCTCTCTTTTCAATGAAATCATTCCCAAAGAAATGGGATTTGTCAATGAATTGATGACAAAAAAGAAAATCGAAGAAACCGTTTCCCGCATGCATCGCGCTGCAGGAAATCTTAAGACCGTTGAATTTCTTGATAACCTCAAGATGCTTGGTTTTATGACGGCAACGCGTGCCGGTGTGTCCATCGGTATTGAGGACGTATTGACGCCTCCGAATAAAGAAGGCGTACTCAAACAAGCCTCATCGCAAGTCGAAAAAGTTCAAAAAACATACCGTATGGGTCTCATGACCGATGGTGAGCGTTACAATAAAATTATCGACATCTGGACTCACGCATCCAATGATGTGGCGGCTTCGATGTATGAAAGCACACAAACCGATCGCGGCGGTTTTAATCCTATCTTCATGATGATGGATTCCGGCGCTCGCGGTTCGCGTGATCAGATCAAGCAGCTCGGCGGTATGCGCGGACTTATGTCCAAACCGCAAAAGAGTATGACGGGTCAGGTCGGTGAAATCATCGAAAACCCGATCACGGCCAGCTTCAAAGAAGGTTTGTCGGTATGGGAGTACTTTATTTCAACGCACGGTGCCCGTAAAGGTCTTGCTGACACCGCTTTGAAAACAGCTGACGCCGGTTATTTGACTCGTCGTCTTGTGGACGTTGCTCAGGACGTGATCATAACTGAAGACGATTGCGGTACGATCCTCGGCGTTAAAACGATGGCTATCAAAGAAGGCGAAGAAATCAAAGAGTCACTCGGTGAACGCTGCCTCGGCCGTGTAGCTGCGGATGACGTGATAGATCCTTCGACAGGTAAAGTGGCTATCGAAGCCGGTGAACTTATCGATGAAGCCAAAGCTGAAATGCTGAATAACTCAGCCATCGAAATGGTTGAAATTCGTTCTGTACTTACTTGCGAATCCAAACGCGGAGTATGTGCTAAGTGTTACGGACGTAATCTTGCAACCGGTAACGTTGTAAATATGGGCGAAGCCGTCGGTGTTATGGCTGCCCAGTCCATCGGTGAACCGGGTACACAGCTTACTCTGCGTACATTCCACATCGGCGGTGTGGCTGCACGCGTCGGTGAATTACCGCAAGCGCTTTCCAAGTCGGACGGCAAAGTTGTTTTCGCGCCGGGTATGAAAATGCTCGAACGTCAAACCGATGGTATCGTGATTTCACTAAGCCGCAACGGACGTATTGAACTTCTTGATGAAGATCGTTTGGTATACGCATACAAAGTTCCCTACGGTGCGGAATTGAGCGTACATGACGGCCAAAAAGTCAAAAAAGACGATCTTATTATGACATGGGATCCGTACAATACGCCGATTATTTCCGAACATGATGGTATCGTTCATTATGAAGGATTGAAAGAAGGCGTGACATGCCGTGAAGAAGCCGATGAAGCTACCGGTATGAAGCACCTTGTGGTTATCGAATCCCGCGATAAAAAGATGACTCCGAGCGTCGTGATCAAAAAAGGACGCGAAGTTCTGGAAACCCACATTTTACCGACCCGCGCGTACCTCGTTATCAAAGATGGGGAAGAAGTGCATGCCGGTGAAGCGGTAGCCAAAATCCCGCGTGAAATGGCGAAAACCAAAGATATTACCGGCGGTCTCCCGCGCGTACAGGAACTCTTTGAGGCACGTCGTCCCAAAGATTCGTCTGCCGTGGCTGAAATTGACGGTACGGTCAAAATCGGAAAAATATCCCGCGGTTACCGCGAAATTATGATCGAAGGAAAAGACGGCGAAAGCAAGTCTTACAAAATTCCTTTCGGTAAGCATCTTATCGTACACGAAGGCGATTACGTGATCGCCGGCGAACAAATGTCCGATGGGTCTGTCGCGCCGCATGATATTTTGCGTATCAAAGGCCCTGCCGAAGTACAGCGCTACTTGGTCAATGAAATTCAGGAAGTGTACCGTACTCAAGGTGTGAAGATCAACGATAAACATATCGAGGTGATCGTACGCCAGATGTTGCAACGCGTTCGTATTCAGGATCCAGGCGATACGTATTTCCTCCAGGATGATCAGGTTGACCGTCTTCGTTTTAATGAGGAGAATCAAGGTATCCGCGATAAAGTCGTGGTTTCTGACAAAGGCGATTCCAACCTCAAAGAAGGACAACTTATCAGTCGAATCGAGATCGAAAAGATCTGCAAAAAACTGGAGAAAAAACGTCCGCCTCAGTATCGCGAAGCGCAGCCTGCGACGGCCGAACCGTTATTGCTTGGAATCACCCAAGCTTCGCTCAGCACCGAAAGCTTTATTTCGGCAGCTTCCTTCCAGGAAACTACCAAAGTGCTTGCGGATGCAGCGATCAACGGTAAAACCGATTATCTGCTCGGTCTCAAAGAAAACGTGATCATGGGCCGATTAATCCCTGCCGGAACCGGTCTTAAGCGTTACCAAGATATTGCTGTTTCTTCAACCGATGTCGAAGAAGAAGCGGCAAGCGGAAAGAAAACTAAGTCCGCAAAAAAATAGTCGTATAAAAATACGATCATATAAAAGTGATGCTGTTCAATGACAGCATCACTTTTTTTTTGTTCTGTCGGAAACTATGTATTACATTGGTATAGCACGCCGTCTATAGAACCAATCTTTGTACGAAAGAGTCCCTCATATGACAATGGAAGAACAGCGTATCATTGACGCAAGATCGCATGAAAAACCCTGGAAAAAATGGGGGCCTTATCTGGCGGAGCGCCAATGGGGTACGGTACGCGAAGATTACAGTCCCTATGGTACGGCATGGGAATATCTCACGCATGATCAGGCGCGTTCTAAAACTTATCGTTGGGGAGAAGACGGTATTGCCGGTATTTCGGATGAGAAACAAATTTTATGTTTTGCTATTGCGCTGTGGAATAAAAAAGACCCTATACTTAAAGAACGATTTTTTGGTGTAACGGGTACCGAAGGAAACCACGGCGAAGATGTAAAAGAGTACTATTATTACCTCGATAGTACGCCGACACATTCGTATATGAAAATGTTGTATAAGTATCCTCTTGAAGCTTTCCCGTACGGCCAACTTGTGGAAGAGAATCGAAGACGCACTAAACTCGAACCGGAATTTGAACTTGCCGATACGAAAATATTTGATAACGATAATTATCTGGATGTTTTCGTTGAATACGCCAAAAATACACCGGAAGATATTCTCATTCGTGTCACCATTCACAATCGCAGCGGGCAGAAAGCATCGGTCAATTTGTTGCCCCAGATTTGGTTTCGTAATACATGGGCTTGGGGGTATGACAGCTATAAGCCGCGGCTTCATGCTGAAAATCATGCCATACATGTGACTCACGCTGAACTTGGAGCAATGACGCTATTTTCGAAGGAAAAGGGGGAGCTTCTTTTTTGTGAAAACGAAACCAATTATTCTAAGTTGTATAATATGCCGCCGGGTTCGGGATATTACAAAGACGCATTTCACGAATACTTAATTGGCAATAACCGAAAGGCCGTCAACCCGGATAAGGAGGGAACGAAAGCGGGAATCAATTATGATATTTCAGTGGAGGCTCAAAATTCGGTTACCGTTCTTCTAAGGTTAGGTCCGTCACGGATGAACGATCCGTTTTCTGATTTTGATACTGCTTTTCAAAATCGAATAAAGGAATGCGATGAATTTTATGCGACACTTCAAAAAAAAATGAATAATGATGACATGCGTTTAATTCAGAGACAAGCTCTGGCCGGCATGTTGTGGAGTAAGCAGTTTTATTATTTTGATGTAGCACAGTGGTTAGCCGGAGATCCGGGACAACCTTCACCGCCTAGCGAACGAAAAAAAGGCCGTAATCATGCTTGGACCCACCTGAATAATGCGGATATCCTATCCATGCCTGACAAATGGGAGTATCCCTGGTATGCGGCATGGGATTTGGCGTTTCACTGTATTCCGTTAGCGATGGTGGATATTGACTTTGCAAAGCACCAACTAACGTTGCTTACACATGAATGGTATATGCATCCCAATGGACAACTCCCGGCGTACGAATGGCAATTCGGTGATGTTAATCCCCCCGTACATGCTTGGGCCGCCTGGCGTGTATATAGTGTTGAAAAAATGAAATGCGGAACGGGGGATCTCCATTTTTTAAAATCCATATTTCACAAATTACTTCTCAATTTCACGTGGTGGGTCAATCGCAAAGATTCCGAAGGTAATAACGTTTTTGAAGGCGGGTTCCTCGGTTTGGATAATATTGGTGTTTTTGACCGTAGCGCCGAATTACCTACGGGAGGAAAGCTAGAACAAGCGGACGGTACGAGTTGGATGGCGATGTATGCCGTCAATATGATGCGTATAGCTTTGGAATTGGCGCGTTTTGATAAAGTTTATGAAGACATGGCAACCAAGTTTTTTGAGCATTTTCTGCTTATAGCCGGCGCTATAGCGGATACAGGTAAAGGGGGCGGCGACCTCTGGGATGAAGAAGATCAATTTTTTTATGATGTTCTAAGAGCTCCGGGTATTGGCGAAATGCGCCTCAAAGTGCGTTCGATGGTGGGTCTTACACCCATATTTGCAGTCGAGATTCTGGATACACAGTCATTACATGAAGTGCCTACATTCGCCAAACGATTGGAATGGTTTCTCCAGCATAGACCTGACTTGGCCAAACTTGTTTCGCGTTGGCAAGAACCGGGTATTGGAGAAAAACGTTTATTATCTCTTTTGCGAGGACATCGCCTCAAACAACTTCTCAAACGGATGTTAGATGAAAACGAATTTTTATCTGACTATGGGATCCGTGCATTGTCTAAATTTCATCAGAAAAATCCTTATGTATTTCAATCTAATGGCAAATCGTTTACGGTTAATTATCAACCTGGAGAGTCTGAATCGGAAGTTTTTGGAGGAAATAGTAATTGGCGCGGCCCGATATGGATGCCGATGAATTATATGCTTATAGCTTCGCTATATAAGTTTCATAGTTATTATGGCGATGATTTCTTGGTAGAACATCCAACAGGTTCAGGTAACTATATGACGCTGACGGCTATAGCGGATGACTTGTCTAAACGGTTAACTCGGATTTTTTTAAGAAATGATCAAGGTCAACGTCCCATTTTTGGAGATATAGCAAAATTTCAGAAAGATCCTTTTTTCAAAGACTATATTTTATTTTATGAATACTTTCACGGCGATAATGGGCGTGGCGTTGGCGCCTCCCACCAGACAGGATGGACGGGGTTGATTGCAAAGCTTTTGGAGGCTTAATTTTAGGTTATGTTTGTTGGTATTGTACGAAATAGCTAACTATTCGTTTTTTACAGACCTTGTCTGTATGTCGGCTAT
Organism: bacterium; assembly: GCA_013360215.1. Lineage (NCBI taxonomy): Bacteria > bacterium. The sequence continues at coordinate 14,523 of JABWCP010000017.1, forward strand.
AAGTTAAATTAAATTGAGTTTTTTGTTAATTCACTTCCCCTGGAGAAATCTATGAAACGAATGCTATTGTTTGTCACCGTTATTCTTATGGCTTGCGATGGTGGAAAATCAGATGAAGCCTTGATCCTAGATTTGACCGATTTTCCGCTGCCTTTAGCGGCTTCGACGGCGGCCATATACAACGGTGAATTGTACGTATTCGGAGGCAGTGATAACTACAATGGCGATACGACGTATCAATCCATTTTTAAATTTAACGGAAGCAGTTGGGAAACGGTCGATACGATGTTTAATGACGCTACTTGGGACGGAAAAGTTTTGATAAAAGAAAACTCAGCTTATTACGTTTCAGGATGGCCGGATATTTCAGGCGCTCTAAAACGTTATAATTTTACCACAAAAACATGGGCCAGTCTCGACACCGGTAGTATTAGTTTGAATTGGGGAACAACAGCCCAGATCGTAGGCAATAAGATTTATCACTTTGATTCTTACGGTGAAGTCGAAGTTTATGATATAAATACCAATCAATGGATTTCCCGCAATCCGAACGGTTTGAAAAACGGATCGGAGAGAGGTTTGACTTCGGTGGTATACGACGGAAATATCTTTGTAACAGGTTACGGGGATACGGTGTTGTATAAGTATCATGTTGATGCCGATTCGTTTTCAGTAGAATCCGTTATGCCGCGTTCAATTATATCTTGCGTTATGGTTGAGTTAGAAAACAAAATCTATTTTATCGGTGGTAGCGAAAATGATGGTGAAGACAATGTGTATTCAGATTCTTATATTTATGATATAACAGAACAGGAATGGACTCACAGCTCTATTGCTTTAAAAATCCCTTCCATTTTTACCGCTTATGCGTTATCCGGGAGTACGGTGTATGTGATCGGCGGTATCAATGCCAGTGGTGATGGTATTACAGATGCATACAAAATATCTCTACAATAGGAGGTACTATGCGGTTTATTAAAAAATTTTATTCGATTTGGGCTTTAGCATTGATTACTCAAGTATCGTCATTTGTAGTCGCGCAGTCAAAACCCGAACCTTGTATGATCAATGAATCGTTTAGTCTGGCTAAACATAAACCTGAAAAAATCGCGCAATGTATCGAGGAACAATATAATAAATCACTTAACAGTTCGGGCACTGTACTCTACGATAGTAAAGATATAAACATGTTTTTTGTAAAAGGCGTAAGATTGCCTGATGTAAATAAAAATCTATCCTCTTTTGGTAAGAGATTATATGCGGACTGTTTTGAGTATCGTGGTGGTCCTATTTTGGCGTTTTCTGAAGATAAGTCGGATAGTACGGACGAAACGGTACGCCGTTATGTATTCGGTTCAGCCGTAGTGCTTACAGACAAAAAGGGCATATTTGAGATACACTGTTATGACAGTAAATATGAAGTTGCAAAAGGAGTGAAAGTCGGAATGGCGATCACCGAGGTTGTTGCTAAATTTCCCGGTTTGAAACTTACCAATGAAAAAGAAGGTGATGTGTTGATTTCTAACAAAGGTTGTCTGACTTTGCATTATACCGATGGTATAGTACGTTGGATGGTTGTAGCGAGGGGTTGTTATTAGTCATGTCGCTGCTGCTTATTGGAATTTTGTCGTATGTAGCACTCCAACTTTTGATCGGCGTATTCGTTTCACGCAAAATCCATTCGGAATCGGACTATCTCCTTGCCGGGCGGAGTCTGGGCATGGGGCTTGCAACATTTTCGATTTTTGCGACTTGGTTTGGTGCTGAAACATGTATCGGCACGGCCGGAGCGGCCTATGAAAGCGGTTGGGCCGGCGTCAAAGCGGATCCTTTTGGTTATGGCGTATGTGTTTTGATCGTCGGTATTTTTTTTGCAATTCGCCTGTGGAAACAAAAACTAACGACAATCGGTGATTTCTTTAGAGCCAGATACTCACGTTCTGTTGAAAAAACAGCTGTCATCCTGATGATCCCCACATCGATCATGTGGGCTGCCGCGCAAATACGTGCGTTTGGCCTGGTGTTATCCGCCTCATCAGAACTTACCATTACACTTTCTTTGACAATCGCCGCTGCGGTCGTCGTAACTTACACGGCATTCGGAGGTCTTTTAGCCGACGCTATGACGGATGTAGTGCAGGGTATCACGCTTATTATCGGATTACTCGTGATCTTGCCATTTCTGATATCTGACACCGGTGGAATAAAAGGTTTTATGCACGTTGTTTTGCAGGAACGGCATAACGAAACGAATGTCAATTTTTTAGAAATAGCTGAGACATGGGCTATACCGATATGCGGGTCGCTCGTTGCACAGGAATTGCTTTCGCGTGTCATTGCGAGCCGTTCTCCTCAAATCGCACAACGCTCATCGATCCTCGCCGCGATACTGTACGTCAGCGTGGGTATTATCCCTGTGTTGATCGGGTTGACAGGTTTTGTTGTTTTGCCAGGACTATCCGAGAGTGAAAGTATTTTGCCGATGATGGCACAAAAATATCTTACACCGATGTTGTACATTATTTTTTCCGGTGCACTCGTGTCTGCGATTTTATCTACGGTGGACAGTACACTTTTAGCAGCTTCATCACTGATGACACATAACTTGATCATTGCTTCGCGTCCCGATTTAGATGAAAAGTCAAAACTTCGTATATCCCGATGGGGGGTTATCTCTATGGGTATTTTATCCTATATCTTAGCATTATATGCCGAAGGTATTTATGATTTGGTCAAAGATGCGTCGGCCCTCGGTAGTGCGGGAATTTTCATCGTTTTTGTTTTTGGGCTGTTTACGAATTGGGGTGGTGCGTATAGCGCTTTGGCGAGTTTGATAGTAGGTACAACCGTATGGATCGGCGCTCACTACGTGTGGGAATCTTCGACGGGCTACCTTATTGCACTTGGTGCAGCTTTTATAGTGTATGTGGGAATTGGTTTTTTTGAAAAGCACACTAAGCCCATAACACCAATTTAATTAACGAAAATCGCTCTTTTCATACACCTTACTGCGTAGCTCGTTTCTAATACAAAACGCAATCATAAGAGCGATTATCATCAAGAATTCAACATATCCTTTAAATAAATAAAATCGGTTATTCATAAAACCGTGGAGATAGCATGAATCGCAGCATTCTCTTTTGTTTGGCTATGTATATAGTCGCATGCGGCGAAAAAGTGAATTTTGCCGATAAGAGTGAACCGCACTCGCAAGCCGGTGCAGCGATGCGAAATATTCAGGCACCATTAAATGAACAAGGTGCGGATGCGTCACCGATAGCTGATCGCCATGAACATAGCTCAACCGCATCGTTGTACGCTGCGGAAAAAAAGCAGGATCGTATTATCATAAAGAACGGTTCACTTCAGATACAAGTTCAAAACTATGACGAAACAGTTTCCAAGCTTAGGACCATGGTTACGGCGTGGGGAGGATTTGTTGCACATTCATCTACGTCTGTACCTTACGCCGATGTCAAAGAGGGAAACTGGACCATACGTATTCCGAGTGAACACTTTGATACGGCCATGACCGGGGTTAAAACTTTAGGTCAAAAAACAGAAAGAGAAAGCGTTGAAGGACAAGATATAACAGAGGAATTTTACGATCTGGAAGCGCGGCTTCGCAATAAACGTCTTGAAGAAGAACAAGTACAAGCAATCCTCCGGCGTGCAGGTACGATTTCGGATGTATTAGAAGTGCAGCGTGAATTAAACCGAATTCGTGAAGAAATCGAACGAGCGGAAGGCCGTAAACAATTTCTCTCGGATCGGGTCAAATATTCTACGATCAATATACAAATGCACGAAGCTTATCCCGTCACGGTCAGCGCGAGCGGAGGGTTTTGGGCAACCATCGCTGAAGGTTTTGCGGACGGTTTTAAAGGCTTTGCCAATGTCCTCAGCAGTACGATCACCGTTTTGATCGCCGGAATACCTGTTTTTATTGTTTTCGGTCTAGTGATCAGGTTTGTTTTTTTACGTATGCGGCGGCACAGGGAAAATCCAAAAACATCCGGTTGAGGGCCAATTCATATATTAGCATAGTTATCGCATATGAATTTCATATGCGATTTTTTTTGATATCGGTGTATATTAGATGAACAATAGCAATAAAACTTATGGCCGATAAAAAATTAAAAGAGCTTATATGTGAAGAAGCCCGGGATTTGGGGTTTGATAAAATCGGATTCGCTACAGCGGCTCACGTTACACAGGCGGAATATCTAAAGCGTTGGTTGAATCAAGGTTACCATGCGTCCATGCAGTGGATGAGTAACCACTTAGAAAAACGCATTGATCCGCGCACGTTGTTTCCGGGTGCCCGCTCTGTAATCGTTGTGGCACTTAACTATCACCAGCCTCAAGCACGTTCTGTGACAGAAAATACCGGAAAAATTTCCCAGTACGCATGGGGCGAAGATTATCATGAGGTGTTAAAAGATAAGTTGTATATGCTACTAAATAAACTTTGTTTGCACGATACGCAGATCGAAGGCAAGGTGTGTGTTGATACGGCGCCGATGATGGATAAATATTGGGCCGTACAGGCAGGTATCGGATGGCAAGGCAAACATTCCAATGTTATTTCACGTGAATTGGGTTCATGGTTTTTTATCGGATCGCTGATCGTCAATGTTGATATAGAGCCAGATATGCCGATCGCGGATTTTTGCGGATCATGTACACGATGCATTGATGCATGTCCCACGCAAGCGATTATCCATCCGTATGTTGTAGATTCCGGGCGATGCATTTCATACTATACGATCGAACACCGAGGAGAGCAGTTGCCCGAGAGCCTTGTTGCACATTTGCAAAACTGGATATATGGTTGCGACGTGTGTCAGGATGTTTGCCCGTGGAATATCAAATTTGAAAAACCTACACGGGAAGCCCGTTTTACTCCACGTATGGAAAACATCAATGTTTCGTTACAGACTTGGCAAAACTTGACTGAATATGATTTTCGCTTAAAATTCCGCAAAAGCGCGGTCAAGCGCACTAAATTTGCAGGGTTACGAAGAAATATTTATGCGGCTCTGGAACCGAAAGCGTATTGACTTTGTTTGTTTTTTTTTCGATTTTTGATCCAATCATTGTTTTCAGGTCAATAATTTTTAGAATACAATTACTTCAATACGGCGGAGGCACGGTCTCATGGCAAAGAAAAAATCAGCGCCAAAAAAAGCGGCTAAAAAAGTCGTAAAAAAAGCAGTCAAAAAAGTAGCTAAGGCTGCACCAAAAAAATCAACGAAGAAAGTTGCTAAAAAAGCAGCCGGAGTCAAAAAGCAACAGTTAACCACGGATCAATTGCACGCCAAGGTATTGGGTAAAGTAGAGACATATATCAAACGTATCTATGGTAAGAGCTATGAAAAACACGATGACGGGCGATTCCTCGTATTTGAGGGCTCTACGGTTGTTCAAACGGTCTTGCGTCCGTGGCACGCCGGTGATATTGTCGTCGAATCATTTGCTTATGTGGTTCAGGATGCGCGTTTAACGGACGAACTGATGAAGTTTTTGTTGCGTGAAAATGCGACATTACACTTCGGTTCATTTGGATTGTCATTTGACGGAACGATTATATTCGGTCACTCGCTGGCCGGCGCCAATCTGGATGAAAACGAATTTTCCGCTTCGATCAAATCCGTAGCACGTATTGCGGATCACTATGATAATAAAATCGTCGAAATGGCCGGCGGTATGACTGCACGTGAAGCAATGAAAAAAGGCATCATGTGATCTGAAATAAAATATTACGTTGAAAAAAACCAGCGTCTCCGGCGCTGGTTTTGATTTTTATATATCAGGGGATACTTTATGAATTTGTGGATTCGTATGTTGCGTGTTTTTTGGAAATCTTTTTTTTGCAAAAAGAAAATAGGTCTTTTCGACGAAAGCCGGTTGAGTTTTAGAGTGTGGCCACATGACTGCGACATCAATATGCACCTCAATAACGGGCGCTACCTTACACTCATGGACCTTGGGCGTACGTATCTGATGGCGGAAATGCAAATGCTCTGGAAATTACCCAAAAGAAAATGGTTTCCTGTACTAGGCGGAGTGGAAATCCAGTTTCTGAAATCAATAGATCCTTTTCAAAAATTTGATATTGCGACACACGTTCTCACTTGGGATGCCAAATGGATTTATGTGGAACAGCGTTTCGAAAGAAACGGGGTAGTTTTGGCTAAAGCCCATCTGCGTGCATTATTTCTAGGTCCGCAAGGCCGTGTTGCTACGGATGCCATAATTGCTTTAGCGGAATTAGGTTCTGTCGAAGCGCCTTTGCATCCAGTTTTACAAAAATGGAAAGATTAAATTATTAATTTATCGAAATTGTACTTGCAAAAATTGTAACTATTTCTATCGCCGTACTAAGCCTCCTAATTCCTATCTAAACGCTTCAAATTAAGCGATATGACGTCTTGTCAATTAGACAAGCGACACGGTGTCTTTTTGTCACTAAATTCACTTTATATGACAATTTTTCAGTAGATTTAATCGTAAGTTATTTAAAATCAATATTAAAATTAGCGGCACAAGCTTTGCTAAATTAATGGCAGGTAAAAAAGTTTACTTAAAATAAACATTTGAAAATAAAAGGAGTAATGGTATGGCAAAGGGTAAAGTAATCGGAATCGATCTCGGAACAACGAATTCATGTGTTTCGATTATGGAAGGCGGTCAACCGGTTGTCATTGCAAATTCTGAAGGTGGTCGTACAACGCCGTCGGTTGTGGGTTTTACCAAAAACGGTGAGCGTTTGATCGGTAATCCGGCCAAACGTCAATCCATCACCAATCCCAAAAATACGATTTTTTCGATCAAACGTTTTATGGGTCGTCGTTATGACGAAGTAACCAGTGAGCGTGGACGTGTACCTTACGAAGTGACAGCCGGCGATAATAATACGGCACGTGTCAAAGTAGCGGATATTATGTATTCACCGCCGGAAATTTCGGCTATGGTGCTTCAAAAAATGAAACAAACTGCGGAAGACTATCTCGGTCAGACGGTAACGGATGCCGTTATTACCGTGCCGGCTTATTTTAATGATGCGCAACGTCAGGCGACAAAAGATGCCGGAAAAATCGCAGGCCTCAATGTATTGCGTATTCTCAATGAACCTACAGCCGCGGCGTTGGCCTACGGTCTGGATAAGAAGAAAAACGAAAAAATAGCCGTCTATGATCTTGGTGGCGGTACATTTGATATTTCCATTCTCGAAATCGGCGACGGTGTTTTCGAAGTATTGGCGACCAACGGTGACACCCATCTTGGCGGCGATGATTTTGATGATCTGATCATGAATTATCTTGCGGACGAATTTAAGAAAAATGAAGGCATAGATCTTCGCAAAGATCCGATGGCTTTGCAACGCCTCAAAGATGCGGCTGAAAAAGCTAAAATTGAGTTGTCGAGCTCTCAGCAGACGCAGATCAATCTGCCGTACATCACGGCCGTAGACAGCGTGCCGAAGCATTTGGACATCACATTGACACGTTCCAAATTTGAACAAATTTGCGATTCGTTGATTCAACGTACCGTCAAACCGGTCGAGCAGGCGATGAAAGATGCCGGTTTGCAATATGCGCAGATTGATGAGGTTATTCTCGTCGGCGGTTCGACGCGTATTCCCAAAATCCAGCAGCTTGTGCAAGACCTTTTCAAACGCGAACCGCACAAGGGTGTTAACCCGGATGAAGTGGTCGCCGTCGGTGCGGCTATTCAGGGTGCCGTCCTTGCGGGCGAAGTCAAAGACGTATTGTTGCTTGATGTGACACCGCTTTCACTCGGTATTGAAACGTTGGGCGGGGTATTCACCGCGATGATTCCGCGCAACACGACAATCCCGACGAAGAAGAGCGAAATTTTTTCAACAGCGGCCGACAGTCAGACGGCGGTAACGATTCGCGTCGGTCAAGGCGAACGCCAAATGTTTGCCGATAACCGCGAACTGGGTCGGTTTGAACTGATGGGCATTCCGCCTGCGCCGCGCGGTGTACCGCAGATCGAAGTGACATTTGATATTGATGCCAATGGTATCTTGCACGTAACGGCCAAAGATAAAGCGACCAATAAAGAGCAGCAAATTCGTATCGAATCGTCGTCCGGTCTTAACAAAGACGAGATTGATCGTATGGTCAATCAAGCGCAGGAACATGCCGAAGAAGACAAAAAACGTCGTGAAAAAATCGATACCAAAAATCAGGCTGAAAGCTTGGCGTATCAGACGGAAAAAAATATCAAAGAATTCGGAGATAAAGTCGATGCGGACAGCAAATCACGCTTAGAGGGTGAAATGCAAAAACTGAAAGACGCCATCGCTACGGATAACACCGACACGATGAAATCGGCCATGGAGTCGCTCAGTGCGATTTGGAATGAAGTGTCTTCTAAAATGTATCAGGCAGGTGCCGGTGCTCAGGGCGCGACCGGTGCCGGTCCGACAGACGGTGGTGCGCAACAGCAGAGTGGCCAAAAAGTCGAAGAGGCCGATTATGAAGTGGTGGATGAAAATAAGAAGTAACCAGTTTAGTAAATGAATTTAAAATGAATAATATATCATACGATATTGCTAAAAAAATAAAAGAGATAGACACGCAGTCAAAAAATTTGTTCGCTGAAAAATCCAAATTAGACTTGGTATTATCTGAGCCGAACTTATTTAATTTTTTAACCAAAAAGTTTTTTGAGTGAAAAATGCCGACATACGATTATAAATGCAAAAACGGCCATGTTTTCGAAGAATTTCATGGTATCAATGATAGCCCCGAGACGGTTTGCCCGCAATGCGGACAACCGGCAGTGAAAGAAATTGGCGCCGGTTCAGGCCTGATGTTCAAAGGTTCCGGGTTCTACATTACCGACTATAAAAAGAACAGCGGCTCGGACAGCGGATCAAAATCGGGCAAAGAGTAACGATTTTTTAATAAGCACTTAGGCATCCGTAAAAACTCATGCCAAAGTGCAGTTGAAATCATTTACCGGCGTGGGTTTACGGACGACGGTGCAACTAAAATGACAGGTGAAAACCTATGAAAATCCTGAACACGTTCAAAACGATGTTCTTCCTCACGACACTCGTTCTGCTTTTTGGTTTTATCGGCATGATGATCGGCGGTAAAAGCGGAATGATCATTGCCTTGATTTTGGCGGGGTTGATGAATTTTGTAACGTATTGGTTCAGTGATAAGATCGTACTCAGCATGTATGGTGCTAAAGAAGTGCAGTACGCCGATCAACCCAAGTTGTATAGCATGGTACAAAACCTTGCCCAGCGTGCCGGTTTACCGATGCCGCGCGTGTACATCATTCCTACCGATACGCCCAATGCTTTTGCTACGGGGCGCGATCCCCAGCACGGTGCCGTAGCGGTGACCGAAGGTATTATGGCCCGTTTGAGTGATGATGAAATGGAAGGTGTTATTGCGCACGAACTCGGTCACATCAAAAACCGGGATATTCTGATCAGTACCATCGTGGCGACGATCGCAGGAGCTATTTCCTCCTTGGCCAGTATGGCCCAATGGGCGGCTATTTTCGGCGGGTTTAACCGTTCCGATGACGAAGATAATGGCGGCGGCGGTAATATCGTGAGTGCTATGATCATAGCCATAGTGGCTCCGATCGCAGCGATGCTGATACAATTAGCCATTTCGCGTTCGCGCGAATTTTTAGCCGATCAGGCCGGTGCTGAAATATCCGGTAAACCGATGGGTTTGGCTAATGCCCTGATTAAACTGGAGCAGACCAATCTGCGTCTGCCCATGGACGCCAATCAGGCTACCGCGCATTTGTTTATTGTAAGTCCGCTTTCGGGCAAAGGGTTTGTTAATTTGTTTCGCACGCACCCGACGACCGAGGAGCGTGTTGCCAAACTCAAACAATGGGAAGAACAGCAGTACGGACTTATTACCCGTTAATGCGTAACGATGAAAGATTATTATAAAATACTCGGTGTGCCGGAATCGGCTTCGTCGGAGGATATTAAAGCGGCGTATAAAAATCTCGCCAAAAAATATCATCCGGACCGCAATCCGGGCAATAAGCAATCCGAGGAGAAATTTAAGGAGATGTCCGAGGCGTATAATATTTTAAGCGATGTCAAAAAACGTAAAGAATATGATACGATGCGGCGTTTTGGCGGCCAGGGCAGCGGCTTTTCGGGAAGCGATAATTTTGACCTGAATGATTTCATGCGCAATTTCGGATTTAGCGGACAGAACGCTTCTTTTCGAAGTTCAGGCGGTTTTTCGGATTTATTTGATGAAATGTTCTTTGGAAAAGGCGGCGCGCATACTTCAGAGGCGGACCAGCGGGTTGAATTGACCATTACATTTGAAAAATCAATTCAGGGCGGTGAAGTGGATTTTACGTTACGGCAACATGGTAACCAAAATTTACGCGTTAAAATCCCCGCGGGCATACAGGACGGCGAGGTGTTGCGAATTCAAAATCCGAATATCGGTTCAATTAACCTGACGATTCGCGTGCAGCCGGATAAAGCATTTACTCGCAAAGGAATTGATATTTATGCGGATGTGCAGGCCAATCTTGCGCAGCTGATGCTTGGGAGCAGCGTACGTGTACACACCGTATATGGCAATGCGATCGATGTCAAAATACAGCCCGGCACACAACCCGGTACGATATTAAAGCTTTCCGGTTTTGGTGTTAAAACTTCGCGCAATCATGGCGATATGTATGTTACGATCAAAACAAAAATCCCGGGACATTTGAACAAACATCAAAAGGAGCTTTTTGAAAATTTTGCTAAGAGTTTGGATTTAAAGTGGTAACAATTTTCAGATTTTACATTGATTAAAAAAAATTAACAAAACTTTGACATGACGTTGTGCGTAAATAATAATCGTAAACAACATCGCACAACGAATGGAGGTCTTAACCATGGTTAGCACACGTTCATCAAAACTCATTGCTGGATTTTCCCTCATCATTATCGGTATTGTCGCCGGCGTGATTTTGACGGCCAATTTCAATTTTACGCATAAAGGCAAAGCATCGGCGGAATCCGAGCAACGCGCCAAACTGGAAGAAACGATGGCGACAATGAAGGATTTCAGTGAAGGATTTTCGGCCGTTGCAGAATACGTTACTCCGAGTGTTGTCACGGTCGAAACGGAAAAAACCGTTCGCGTAGATTCCCGTCAATTTAATCCGTTCGGTGATTTTTTTGGCGATAATGATCCCTTTCAACAGTTCTTTGGCGCTCCGCGCGGTGGACAACCCCAGGAACAAAAATTGAGTGGTCTCGGGTCGGGCGTTATCGTCAGTGAAGACGGATATGTCATTACCAACAATCACGTGATTGATAATACGGATAAGATCAAAGTTACCTTGTCCAATGAAAAAACATACGAAGCCAAACTTATCGGAACGGATCCGCGCACGGATATAGCTATTCTCAAGATTGATGAAAAAGGGTTACCCGCTGTAAAGATTGCCGATTCGGATAAGATCAAAGTGGGCCAGTGGGCTGTCGCGATCGGCAATCCGTTTAGCAAACAGCTTAGCCATACGGTAACAGCCGGTATTGTCAGCGGTATTGCGCGCTCGTCCATTAACTCGGATACCGACGTGGATTTTCTGCAAACCGATGCCGCAATCAATCCCGGTAATAGCGGCGGTGCTTTGGTGAATATGACCGGAGAACTCATCGGTATCAATGCTGCGATTTTATCGAAAAGCGGTGGTTACGAAGGCATCGGTTTTGCGATTCCTTCGAACCTTGCTAAATCGGTAATGGATCAATTGATCAAAAATGGTAAAGTCGTTCGCGGATATGTCGGTGTACAAATGCAGGATATTTCCGAAGAGATGGCCAAAGCGCTGAGTTTGAAAGAACCAAAAGGCGCCGTAGTGGCCGCGATCATGGAAGACAGCCCTGCAGAAAAAGCCGGTTTGCAGCAAGGCGATGTAATCACCAAAGTTAACGGCAAATCGGTTGAGAACAGTGCTGAAATTCGAAAAAATATCGTAAACAAAAACCCCGGAACATCGGTTGATCTCGGCGTTATACGTGATGGAAAAGATATGACGATCAAGGTTGTACTCGGCGAAGCACCGTCAGAACAACCCGTAGCGGCCAGTAAAGAAGAAAGTTCGACCGCAAAGAAAAATGCCGAAAGACTGGGTATGGGCATTGCCAACCTCAGTCGCGATTTGGCGCAGAAATACGGATTTAATGCCAAAGAAGGCGGCGTCGTGATCACATCGATTGACCAAAATGGTCCGGCATTCCGAGGCGGTCTGCGCGAAGGTGATGTTATCAAACGCGTAGGTCGTACGGATATCAAGTCCACTAAAGAATTTTCAGAAGCTGTAAACAAGATCAGTAAAGGTGATACCGCGTTGTTCCTCGTCAATCGCAAAGGAACTTCGATGTTTATCGCGTTTAATATACCGAATTAAAAAATAAAATTTCCGATCTTAGAGAAAAGCATCAGGACTTTTCCTGATGCTTTTTTTCTAATCAACCAGGAAGGTTATGACGAAAACGCTGGAAGAACAAATTTCCACCAAAGAAAAGAAAAAACGCGGCGGCCAGGTGCCCGATTCGCTGCCGATCATTCCGCTGCGCAATACGGTGCTGTTCCCGCAGCAAATCATGCCGTTGTCGATAGGGCGCGATAAAACATTACGTTTGGTGTCTGAATTCGCCGATGCCAATCGTCTGATCGGTGTCGTGGCTCAAAAAGAAAGCGCTATCGAAAATCCGTCTCAAACCGAAATGTACGAATACGGTGTGGCCGCGACGATCGTACGTGTTTTTGATATGCCGGACGGGAGCAAAAGCGTCATCGTGCAGGGTGTTCAACGCATACGCATCAACGATTTTATACAGGAAGATCCGTACTGGATTGCCAATGTAACCGAGCTGGGCGATATTCCTGCGCCGGCGAGCGACCTGGAAATTGACGCGTTGATGAATAACATCAAAAACATTTTTCAAAAAATGTCGGGACTTGCGCCGTATATCACGGCCGAGCAGACGACGATGATTCTGAATATTCAACAACCTGGGCGATTGTCCGATGCCGCCGTAGCAGCGCTCAATATTCCTACGGATGAAAAGCAGGGCATACTTCAAATTTTGGATGTCAAAATCCGACTGGAGCAGACACATATCATGCTTACCAAAGTACTTCAGACTTTGGAACTTGGTAATAAAATTCAGAGCGATGTACAAGACGAGATCAGCAAAACGCAACGCGAATATTATTTGCGTGAACAACTCAAAGCCATACAGCGCGAGCTGGGCGAAGTCGAAACCGGTAATCCGGAAATTTCAGAATTACGCGAAAAAGTAGAAAAAGCCAACATGCCTAAAGAGGCGTTGGAGGTAGCTAAAAAAGAATTAGAACGTCTCGGCCGCATGTCGCCGATGGCGGCCGAATACACGGTTTCGCGCACATATATTGATTGGCTGATTGATATCCCGTGGAATATTTTTACTGAAGACAACCTCAATATCAAAGAAGCGCACGAGAGGTTAGATTCGGATCACTTTGGATTGGATAAGGTTAAAAAACGTATTCTTGAATACCTTGCTGTTCGTAAACTTAAGAATGATATGCGTGGGCCGATTTTATGTTTTGTTGGCCCTCCGGGCGTAGGCAAAACATCACTGGGACGCTCTATTGCCAATGCTCTTGGACGCAAATTTGTGCGCGTCGCTTTGGGTGGTATTCGCGATGAGGCGGAAGTACGTGGTCATCGTCGTACCTATATCGGTGCATTGCCCGGTCGTGTGTTACAAGGAATAAAGAAAGCCGGTTCATCCAATCCTGTTTTCATGCTGGATGAAATTGATAAGGTAGGAATGGATTTTCGGGGTGACCCGTCAAGTGCGTTACTGGAAGTTTTGGATCCGGAGCAAAATAATTCGTTTTCTGATCATTATCTCGAAGTACCTTTTGATTTGAGTAAAGTGCTTTTTATTGCTACGGCCAATTTAGCTGACCCGATCATACCGGCGCTTCGCGATCGTATGGAGGTCATAGAAATTCCGGGTTACACGGAAGAAGAAAAAATTAAGATTGCTGAAAAATTTATCATCCCAAAACAAACCAAAGAACACGGTCTGAAAGAAAATCAAATTCGTTTTACTAAAGATGCCGTCCGTTTGATAGTTCGCGAATATACACGGGAAGCCGGTTTACGAAACTTGGAACGTGAAATGGCAACGGTTTGCCGAGGTGTGGCGCGTGAAGTAGCGGAAAATAAAATTACGAAGAAGACGATTGACGGAAAAAATCTTCACGAATACCTCGGTCGCGCGAAGTTTTTTCTCGATGCATCCGAACGTATCAAAAAACCGGGTATTGTCACAGGGCTTGCGTGGACGGCTGCCGGTGGGGATATTTTATTTATCGAAGCGAGTAAAATGCGCGGAAAAGGTGCGCTTACATTGACCGGTCAACTCGGCGATGTAATGAAAGAAAGCGCCGTAGCGGCTTTAAGTCAAATCAAGTCGCAAGCCGATGTATTGGGTATCACGGAAGATTTTGACAAGATTGATATACATATTCACGTTCCTGCCGGGGCTATACCCAAAGACGGTCCTTCGGCCGGTATCACGATGTACACGGCGTTGTATTCTTTACTGACGGATCGACTCGTTCGCAATGATGTCGCCATGACAGGTGAAATCACATTACGCGGTACGGTTTTGCCAATCGGTGGAGTAAAAGAAAAAATTTTGGCGGCTCATCGTGCGGGATTGCGAACGATCATTTTGCCGGATAAAAACGAAAAAGATCTTGATGAAGTACCTGCACAGATTCGTAAAGAAATGACCTTTATACCTGTGAATGAGGTTTCTAAAGTCATCGAAAATGCTTTACGACCGGAAAAACGTGCGGGTCATTCTTCGCATGGTAACGGAAAAATAAAGTCAAAAAAAATGCTACGTAAAAAGATCGCTGCGCGAAGTAAATAAATACAGAAAGGTAACCGGTTAGTCGAATGAACTCCAAATACCAAATACCAGTCATTATCGGCATATTGCTGGTATTTATGCTGCTCAATCCGATATTGTTTTCTTCCAATCAGGATGTTGAAGTTTCCTATAAATCCTTTCGGGATAGTCTTCAGGCCGGTCGCGTGGATGAAGTGCAAATCACCGGTGAAAAAATATTCGGCCGCTTTAAATTATCCGATAGCGCCATAGCGGCGATGCAAACAAAAGAAGCCGAAAAACCTACGGATTTGGCAGAACGTATTCGCCTCGGTCAATTATTTGAGAATACGTTCAAAAAAGACATGCGTCAGCCGTTTGTTGTAATTGCCTTACCGGATGAAAAATTAGTCGAGGATTTACAAAAGTACGGTGTTAACTACAAAGGCGTAATTGACAGCAATTGGCTTGAAAATCTGCTACTGTATTGGGTATTCCCTCTGATACTTTTATTTTTTGTTTGGGGTTTTATTTTCCGACGCATGGGCGGCGGTGCCAATGTGATGAACATAGGCAAAAATAAAGCGCGTATATATGCCGCTGATACTAAAACACGGGTTACCTTTGAAGACGTAGCCGGAGTTGAAGAGGTTATCGAAGAAGTACGCGAAATTGTGGATTTCCTCAAAAATCCTAAAAAATATACCAAGTTAGGCGCTAAAATTCCCAAAGGTGTCTTATTAGTAGGTCCTCCGGGTACTGGAAAAACACTCTTGGCAAAAGCCGTTGCCGGTGAGGCCAATGTTCCGTTTTTCAGTCTCAGCGGTTCGGACTTTGTGGAGATGTTTGTCGGCGTGGGCGCTTCGCGCGTGCGTGATCTTTTTGCCGAAGCTAAATCTAAAGCCCCGTGTATCATCTTTATTGATGAGATCGACGCTATCGGTCGCAGTCGTGCAAAAGGTTTTGTGATGGGCGGCCATGATGAACGCGAAAATACGTTGAACCAATTACTCGTTGAGATGGATGGTTTTAATACGGACAAAGGTGTCATCATCATGGGAGCGACCAATCGTCCTGATGTTTTGGATTCGGCATTACTCAGACCAGGCCGTTTTGATCGTCAAGTTGTGTTAGATCGTCCTGATCTCAAGGCGCGCGTGGATATTTTTAATGTACACACCAAAGGTATGCCGTTAGCGGCGGATCTTGATATCAAATCACTTGCAGCACAAACGCCCGGTTTTGCCGGTGCGGAGATCGCCAATGTCTGCAACGAAGCGTCATTATTGGCTTCCCGTAAAGATAAAGAACGCATCGAAATGAGTGATTTTCAGGAAGCCATCGAACGTGTTATCGGTGGATTAGAAAAGAAAAATAAAATTATCAGCCCGAGGGAACGTGTCATCGTGGCATATCACGAATCCGGTCACGCCGTGGTCGGGCATTATCTTGAAAATGCGGACCCCGTACATAAAGTTTCCATCGTGCCGCGCGGTATCGGTGCACTCGGTTATACGCTGCAGACGCCGCTGGAAGACCGATATCTTTTATCCAAAGATGAATTGATCGAGCGTATGTGCAGTCTGCTTGGCGGGCGTGCGGCGGAAGATATCGTTTTAGGCAAAGTTTCTACCGGTGCCTCCAATGATCTCGAACGCGTCACTGAGATCGCCAATCGTATGGTGACAATGTACGGGATGAGCGATAAATTGGGCAATTTATCCTTTACCGAACAAGGTCGTGAAAATTTCCTTGGTGGCGTCAACATGAAGCCTTATAGCGAAGAAACGGCTAAACTAATTGATAGCGAAGTCAAATCCATCGTGGATATGGCTTACGAGAAAACCAAACAACTTTTAATCGATCGACGTGAGGAGTTGGAAGCCCTAACTCAGCGTTTGCTTGAAAAAGAAGTGCTCGATAAAAAACAAATCGAGGAGATTCTGGGAGAAAAGCCCGTGCCGGAGAATAACGGGCATGTTCCTAAAGAAAAAACAATAGCAACGCCGGAATAATATATTATCCAAACCGGATACCTTTACGGGTGTCCGGTTTTTTTATGAATGGTGGTTGTTTATTGGTGATAATTTTGTAAATTGCGTCCCTTAAATTTGAGGTGTGTTATGCGCATCGGTATTTCTACAGGCGGGGGCGATTGCCCGGGACTAAACGCAGTAATTCGTGGAGTCACTGTTTCCGCGATCAACAACTACGGCTGGGAAGTTATCGGCATTCAGGACGGTTTTGAAGGTTTGCTCGATACCTCTAAAACACAAGTTTTAAAACTTAAAGACGTTGAAGGAATTATCGGTCTCGGAGGCACGATATTGGGAACGACCAATCATGGTAATCCTTTCAAATATCCCGTCAAAAAGAACGGTACGGCAGAGATCAAAGATCTGTCCGACGTTGTATTAGCCAATATCAAAAAGCTGGAACTGGATGCCTTGATTGTAGTCGGTGGAGACGGAACGCAAACTATCAGCCGTGACTTGTGGCGTAAAGGTGCGCCGATCGTTGGTATTCCTAAAACTATAGATAATGATCTTTTATCTACGGATGTAACGATCGGATACAATACCGCTGTTACCATCGCCGTGGATGCACTTGATAAACTGCATACTACAGCCAAAAGTCATCATCGTGCTATGGTCGTTGAAGTGATGGGGCGATATACGGGTTGGATTGCATTAGAAGCCGGTATTTCCGGTGCGGTGGATGTCATACTGATTCCTGAAATCCCTTTTGAAATAACCAAAGTTTGTGCGCACCTACAGAAGCGCATTGAACAAGGTAAAAACTATAGCATCATCATGGTAGCCGAAGGTGCAATGCCGGTCGGCGGTAAAACCATGATACTTGAAACGGCCGAACAAAACGTCGGCGGGGCTGAACGTCTTGGAGGCATTGGTAACTGGGTCAGCGCTCAGATCGAAAAAGAGTCGGGTGTCGAATCGCGTTGCGTTGTCCTGGGGCATATTCAGCGCGGCGGACCTCCGTCGCACATTGATCGTCTTTTTGCCTCGCGTATGGGTGCGTATGCCGTAGAATTGGCACAACAAAAAATGTTTGGTTATATGGCAAGTGCCCGTAATAAAGAAATCATTCACGTCAGCATAGAAAATGCCGTCGAAAAAATCCGTTATATTAACCCGGATAGTGAAACGGTAAAATCAGCTCGACAAATCGGAATCAGCTTCGGAAATTAGTATGCGCATTGCGATCATATCGGATATACACGGAAATATGGAAGCGTTGCGCCAGGCGTTGGATATTATCGGCGAACTCGGAACCGATGAAATTGTGTGCCTTGGTGACATCGTCGGCTACGGCCCGGATCCCGAACCGTGTGTGGATTTAATTCGCAAGCACTGTAAAACCGTGATCATGGGTAATCATGACAATGCCGTAATCGATATGTCCGCTACTGAAAATTTTAATCCCGTGGCCAAACAAGCGGTATGGTGGACGCATCAGCAGTTGAGTCCCGAAAGTTTATCCTTTCTTCAAGGATTGCCATACCGCAACCAACGTCAGGATTTACTCTTTGTGCATGCATCGCCGATGAATCCGGCCAAGTGGACGTATCTTTTTACGATCAATGACGCCTTACCGGAATTCGATGCATTTCAAGAGCGGATATGTTTTGTAGGTCATACGCATTCGCCGCGTGTGTTTTGCAATTCTCCGCATGCGACGGCGATAACCCGCGAATTCCAGTTTATTATCAATGTTGGCAGCGTCGGCCAACCGCGGGATGGCGATGCGCGTTTGAGTTTTGGATTGTTTGATACAGAAAAATGGGATTATAAAAATATTCGCAGTGAGTACGATGTTCAGACCACGGCACGCAAAACCCGCGAACGGGGATTACCGGTGATATTGGCGGAACGCCTTCTGCGCGGACGATAAAAAGAAACTTACAGGGAGTATACAGATACGATGATTCAAAGCCTTTTATCCAAGATTTTTGGAAACAAACACGAACGCGATGTAAAAAAGCTCTATCCGATCGTGGATGCGATCAATCAAAACTTTCAACAATTCGACACCCTATCGGACGACGAATTGCGCGCCAAAACCAACGAGTTTCGTGATCGGATACGCGAAAGCACGAAAGAAGAAATAGCCGCTGTACAGGCGATCAAAGAAACGATACGAACCAATACCGATCCGAATCGTTCTAAAACTTTGGTTGAAGAACTTAAAGTTGGCGAAAAAACTTTGCGCGAAGCGGAACAATATATTTTAGATGAAATTTTACCCGAGGCTTTTGCCTGTGTAAAACAAGCCTGCAAACGCTTGGTTGGGCAAAAATACATGGTTTGCGGCCGTGAAGTAAAGTGGGATATGGTACCATACGACGTACAAATGATCGGCGGGATCGCATTGCATGAAGGTAAAATCTCTGAAATGTCAACCGGTGAAGGTAAAACACTGGTGGCAGTAGCGCCGGTTTATTTGAATGCGCTGGCCGGACACGGCGTCCACCTTGTTACCGTCAACGATTACCTTGCTTTGCGTGACAAAGAATGGATGGGGAAAGTTTATGAATTCTTGGGGCTTACGATCGGCGTGATTCTTAACGATATGAACCCCACGCAACGCCGTGTAGCCTACGGTTGCGATATTACGTACGGTACGAATAATGAATTTGGTTTTGATTATTTGCGTGATAATATGGCTACTTCACCCGATGACGTTGTGCAGATTCGCGGGCATCATTATGCAATCGTGGACGAAGTGGATTCGGTGTTGATAGATGAAGCGCGTACGCCCTTGATTATCAGCGGCGCTGTAGATACTCCGACCAATCAGAAATACGAAGAAAGTAATCCGGGTGTACGGCGCCTCGTGGACTTGCAAACACGTTTGGTGAGCCAATTGGTGGCTGATGCGGATAAGCTGATCACTGAAGGAAAAAATAAAGAAGCCGGCATCAAGCTGCTGATGGCACAGCGCGGTGCGCCAAAAAACAAACGATTGATGAAAGCCATGACGGAAGAAGGTGTTGCGCAATTGATACAAAGTGTCGAAAGCGAATATCTCCGCGATAAAAAAATGCACGAAATCGATGAAGAGCTGTTTTTCGCTATTGACGAAAAAAATCACGGTATAGATCTTACTGAAAAAGGACGCAATGCCCTGTCACCGTCCAATCCTGAGATGTTTGTGATTCCCGATTTATCTGAGGAAATCATCAAAATTGACGGCAATAAAGAATTAACCGATCATCAGAAAGCAATCAAAAAAGAAGAACTCGGCACGCTGTACGCCGAGCGCAGTGATCGCATTCACAGTATCGAAAAATTGCTCACGGCCTACTCACTCTATGAAAAAGATGTCGAATACGTCGTACAAGACGGAAAAGTGCAAATTGTGGATGAATTTACGGGCCGTATTTTGCACGGAAGACGTTATAGTGATGGGTTACATCAAGCCATCGAAGCCAAAGAGAATGTAAAAGTCGAAAAAGATACGCAAACGTTGGCGACTATCACACTTCAAAATTATTTCCGTTTGTATAGCAAATTAGCCGGTATGACCGGTACGGCTTCAACGGAATCAACTGAGTTTTATGAAATTTACAAACTTGATGTAACGGCAATTCCGACCAATAAACCCATTCAGCGTGAAGATTTTGAAGATATGATCTATCGCACTAAACGGGAAAAATACAACGCTGTCATTGAACTGATACGTGAAAATCATAAAGCCGGTAAACCCACGCTGGTCGGAACTACCTCCGTCGAGGTGTCGGAGACCTTAAGCCGTATGCTGTCCCGCACGGGCATCAAACACGAAGTGCTCAACGCCAAACAAAATCAGCGTGAAGCGGAGATCATATCCAACGCCGGACAAAAAAGCGCCGTAACGATAGCTACCAATATGGCAGGCCGTGGTACGGATATCAAATTGGGCTCCGGTGTCGTAGAAGCCGGAGGTTTGCAGATCATCGGTACCGAAAGGCATGAATCCCGGCGTATTGACTTACAGTTACGCGGGCGAAGCGGTCGTCAAGGCGATCCGGGTAGCTCGGTGTTTTTTATTTCCCTCGAAGACGATCTCATGCGCCTTTTTGGTTCCGATCGTATTGCGCGGGTTATGGACAAATTGGGTGCCGAAGAAGGTGAAGTGATATCACACCGCTGGATAACCAAAGCGGTCGAAAGAGCGCAAAAGCGAGTAGAGTTCCGTAATTTCAGCATTCGTAAACGCCTCATCGAATACGATGACGTGATGAATCAACAACGTGAAATCATTTATAGCCGCCGCCGTCGAGCACTGATGGGTGAAAACATCAAAGTAGAGTTCCTTGATGTTCTGGACGAATTTGTAGAAATGCTCAATGATCGCTTTGTCAAAAATCAACCGCATCCCGAGGATTGGGATTTGGTTGGATTGACGGAGACACTGTTGCGTTCCTGTGGTATTGCCGTTGCACAAGATGAGTTTTATAAATTAAATGCCGAGCAGTTTTCCGTTCACATTCGCGGAATGCTCATGGAGCGTTATCAACAGCGCGAAGAAGTTTGGTCATCTGAAAACATGCGCCGTATCGAGCGTATCGCCGTTCTCAAGACCATTGATGAACGTTGGAAAGAGCATCTACGTGAAATGGAAGAGTTTAAAGAAGGTATCCACTTACGCGGTTATGGTCAGAAAGATCCGCTGATCGAATACAAAACCGAAGGTTTTGAGATGTTCATGCAATTGCTTGACCGCATCACATCCGAAATTGTGGAATTTGTTTTTCGCGCGGAACCGGCTGCAGAGATGGAACAACAAATGATTCGCCGCGCACGTGCTATGAAGGCTGTGCATGCATCATCGGAAGGAATGGGCTTTAGCGGGAGCGGGGATGAGCAGGCTGAACGACCCGTGCAATCGACTACAACGCCGATACGTGCCGAACAAAAAGTTGGACGTAACGACCCGTGTCCTTGCGGCAGTGGAAAAAAATATAAACAATGCCACGGCAAATAGTAGTTACAACGCCTCGTTTAACACTTCAAGCTTTGGATATAGAGTCACTGAAGTTGTTAAGTGAAAATCGTACTAAATTCGCTCAGCATCTAGGCGTTAATATCCCGGAGCATTGGCCAGCTCCCGATTTGATTGAAGCGTTGCCATTTTTTATCGGTTTGATCGAACAGAATCCGAGCGCGTACATGTGGCTGGTATGGATTACTGTCGAAACAAAAGCCAAAAATATCGTAGGCGGGATCGGGTTTAAAGGATCCCCTGATATGCAGGGAACCGTCGAAGTAGGCTACGATACGGCAGAAATGTATCGTGGTCTTGGCCTTGCTACAGAGGCTTTACAAGGCATAACAAACTGGGCTTTTGAGCAAAGTCAAGTCCGTCGGGTGATAGCGGAGACTGATAAATCAAACTTCCAATCCCATCGAGTATTGGAAAAAGCAGGATATTTAAAGTCCGGTGAAAATGAAACAATGTTTTTTTGGGAAAGGCTTAGATCATTATGAAGTCTAGTGCACCGGTACAGCAGACTGATTTTAAAAACTTAAAATTGATGCGTCGCGGAAAAGTTCGTGACGTGTATGATCTCGGTGACAAACTGCTCATCGTAGTGACAGATCGCATATCCGCGTTTGACGTGATCATGAAAGATCCAATACCGCAAAAAGGCGTAGTTCTCAATACGATGGCCTCATTTTGGTTTGATCAGACACGTCATATTATTCGAAATCATGTGATCACTACGGATGTTGAAAAATATCCAGAGCCTTGCAAGACCTACCGCGATGCACTTCAAGGGCGAAGTATGCTTGTCGAAAAAGCGAAATCGCTGCCGGTAGAGTGCATTGTCCGTGGCTATATTTCAGGCTCAGGTTGGAACGAATATCAAAGAACCGGAACCGTCTGCGGCGTCGTTTTGCCCCAAGGTTTAAAAGAATCGGATAAACTCCCGGAACCAATTTTTACGCCGACGACAAAAGCGGAACAAGGTCACGATCAGAATATTACCTTTGATGAAATGTGTAAAACGATAGGCAAAGATGTTGCTGAACAAGTCCGCGCTACGAGCATTAAGATTTATCAATTTGCTCAAACTCTGGCAGCTTCTAAAGGTATTATCATTGCCGATACGAAGATGGAGTTCGGCATCAAAGATGGTGAATTGATATTGATCGATGAACTTTTATCGCCGGATTCATCGCGATTTTGGCCTGCTGATCAATATAAACCGGGTGATAAACAGCCGAGTTATGACAAACAATTTCTTAGGGATTATCTGTTAGCTATTAAGTGGGATAATAATACAGCCGCACCCATTTTGCCGGAAGATATTATTAAGAAAACAGGCGAGAAATATCGTGAAGCGCTTCGGCTGATCACCGGTATAAATTTATAATCATTTTTCACCGGCCATTTTCATCAATTCTTTCCAAAGAGTATCCGGTACTTTGCTGACAGACAGTCGGCTGATACGCACCAACTCTAACTGAGCGAGTTTCGGGTTAGATTTGATTTCTGCAAGAGTTACCGGCTTAGCTAAAGTTTTACCCACCGACAGTTCCACCACGACAAGCTTAGGATTTTTCGATTTAGGATCAGGATAGGCTTCTTTATTTACTACCGCTGTTCCCACAAGGCATTTACCATCGTTGCTGTGATAAAATAATACGGTGTCACCTTTTTTCATGGATCGCAAATTAATAAGTGCGGCTGGATTTTTGACGCCGTCCCAAACCGTAGTTTTGTCTTTTTGGAATTGTTCAAATGAATAAACGGACGGTTCTGATTTGACGATCCAATACGCCATATATGCTCTCCTTTAAGATGGATTTTCTTTTGGCAAAGTGATGGTAAAAGTTGTTCCGAGGTTTTCGATGCTATCGACAGAGATAGTGCCTTGATGCTCTTCGATTATTTTTTTTACGATCGCCAGACCAAGTCCCATACTAGTTGTTTTCGTTGAAAAATGAGGCTCAAAAATTCGTTCGAGATTAGATTTGGGAATTCCGTATCCGTTATCGGCAATAATAAGTTGTACGTGTGTGTTCACATCTATCGTTGCTATACGAATCAGGCGATCCTGTTTGTTTGAAACTGCGGCCAGCGCATTATCAATAAGGTTAATTAATACGCGTTTGAATGCCTCGGTATCAAGGGGAATAAATGGAAGGCGATCATCTAATTTTTTTTCGAAGGGGATAGCGGCATACATCAGGATGATATCTTCAATAAGTTTATTCAGAGACGAAGGCTTAAGAACAACGATCGGCATACGTGCAAAATCCGAAAATTCTTTGGTCAAATTGCGTAATGTTTCAATTTCTTCTTCGATGATAGTTGTGCATTCCGCGAGAAGTTTCCGATATTTTTCATCATTTCCGGCGTATGAATCTTTAATTTGCTGAATCGTAAGTTGTATCGGAGTAAGCGGGTTTTTTATCTCGTGCGCCATACGTTGCGCCATTTCACGCCATGTCGCTGTTTTTTCAAGTTGTAAAATGCGCTGCTGCTCTTCACGAAGGTTTTGAACCATTTGATTAAGGGCGGCGGCTAAAGCACCAAATTCATCCCTTGTGTCCAGTTGTAAACTATAATCCATTTGCCCCTTAGCAATATTGGAAGCCTGCCGACTAAGCGCCTGAAACGGTTTGAACATCTGGCCGATAAAAAACCATAAAAGTAAAATAAATATAGATGCAGGTACAAGTACCGCGGCAAAGAATATCCATAGATGAGAAAAGCGCATGTTATCTGCGCCACGGAGCAGCAAAGTATATTGATTGTTCGCAGCGACAATACGCTCGTATTTTTTGGCGAATTCCTTTTCTACCATCCGCGCCGTGATAAGGTAACCCTGCTGTTGTGAAGGCAACGCCAGCGTTGTTTTGTACACGAGGGACCGATTGATACTGTCGTAAGCGGAGGTAGATCTTGCAAATTGTTCATCTGTTTTGAGGCTATCGGGAAACACGGACGAAAGGCGTTTGTCTAGTATGCTTAAATGCCGGAATAAACAACGGCCGTTTTCGTCATACAAAAAAACGCCATCTATACGGAGTTGAGTAAATAAAGGCAAGCCGATAAAGGCCTGAAACTGATCGGAGGTCAATTTTTGGCCTTGTAAACGGATAATGAAATCAGTGAATTCGGGTCGCTGTGAAAAAGCACGAGCATTTTCTGAAAAAATGCGACGTTCGTCTTCGATCAGATTTTCGGCTATTTGACGACCACTAACCAGCGCTTGTCCGATTTTATTGTCCATCAGTTGTTCGGAAAAGCGTGATGAAAAATAATGAAATCCGAAAATTGCGATACCGGTAATGAACAGTATCGAAGCGGCTGCGGCGATTAAAATCTTTTTTTCTAAGGGAACCCGCATATGAGCATTAAACCAAAGATAACGTTATTGTACACATACACGATAGTTCTTGCAGATGTATGGCGGAATAAATTATATTGCACCAGTTTAAAAAGTTTTTTTACGTTATACAAGCGCGTATTTAACCTATTTATTGCGAAAAAAGATAGGGGTAACTCTGACGATGGCCGATACAACTGAAGTAGAATACATTATTGATCACAATCAAACTCAGGTCAATCTTTCGTCAGCACCGAGTTTACAGATACGTACATTCATTCCTCATAAAATAATGCGGTCGCTATATTATTTTGTTTTAGCTAGCGGATTGATTTTATTTATCGTTTCCGTAAATAATTTGTATCTCAATAACAGGATTCCATGGAACACTATGGTCCATGACGTTTCCGTCGGAGGTATGACCGTTTCTCAGGCGCGCGCGGCAATGACTGTATATGTAGATGAGTTTAAAAATCGGGATGTTCGATTATTGACGGAAGAAGGAGAGTTCCTAACCAAAAATTCCGAGTTCCAGCCGACTTTTGATATAGAAAAAGCCATAGTAACAGCTTTCGAGCGTGGCCATAATCCGGATCCGTGGAAAAACGTTCAAACGCGCACCGCGTCTATGTTTTTCTCAGTTAGAGTTCCGTTAGAAGGCTGGTACGACGAAAATCGTTTTGTCCGAACTATCATCAACAAAATTCCCAAGCTTAAGAATAATCAACCGATAGACGCTACTGTAGCTTGGGCTGATCGTCAATTCAAAGCTGTGGCAGGGCGAGGCGGACTTGGATTTGATGAAGAAAAAGCAAAAAAATCATTTTCTGAAAATATCCGATCCTTCGCGTCCATAGATATACCTGTAGATATACGAAGTAAAGAGCCGGATGTCACGATAGCCGCTACAACTAAGGCAATTCGACGTGCCTACGCGGCGTACGGGAAAAACGTTCGTATGTATTATACATACGATGGCTATAACTACGATTCGTGGGCTTTTGCAATATCTGATCGGAGAGAATTTATCGAATTCCGCAAAGTGTGGGAAGGAAATGAATTTGCTTTATATCCGGTGCTTAATACAGAGATGTTACGTGAAGAGCTCAATCGTCGCGTTGCGCCGTATATGTATCGTGCTAAAGAAGATGTTACAATTCGTGATGATAATGGTAAAATAGTTGTTGAAGGTGTCGCCCGCGACGGATATTATCTTGACATACCGCGTTCGATCATCAATATCAACGAATCCGTCATGAAGGGGATATTGGATACAGTCGGCAATATTCGCGCAGATTTAGTAGTAGCTCATCTTACCGGCGGCATATCTAACCCTGATAATCCCTTTGGTATTACGGACGTATTAGCAACCGGAGTTACGGATTATTTTGGTTCACCGGAAAATCGTAAATTTAATATTAACCACGCAGCAAAAAATTTTCAAAATATTGTGGTCAAGCCGGGTGAAGATTTTTCATTTTTAAAATATCTCGGTGAAGTGGACAGCCTTTCCGGGTACCTCAAAGAACTTGTAATCGTAAACGGAGACAGCAGTGAGCCTAATTGGGGCGGCGGAGTATGTCAGGTTTCAAGTACGCTTTTTAGAACTGTTTTTTTTGCCGGATTGAATGTCAAAAAACGCACTAACCATTCTTATGCTGTTAAATATTATGAACCGCTTGGGTTAGATGCGACGATCTTTATACCTGCACCGGATTTGGTATTTGAAAACGATACCAAAAATACGATTATCATTCAAAATCTTGTTGATCTCAAACGAACCAAAATGTATTTCAAACTTTTTGGAAAAAAAGACGGGCGGAAAGTTGAGTATGAGGGCCCGATAGATCAGGGGACAGTCGGCGAAAAAAATGAACACTACCGCGTTATGTGGACGCGTACGGTCGAGTTGCCGGATGGAACAAAACGGGCGGACAAATTCGGTTCGACATACAAAAATAAGGACCTTGTTAAAAAACATAAACCGGATTCGACACTCAATACCCCTGCAGACAGTTCCGGGTTACGAAATGGTGTTGTTTTTGGTGATTCAGCCCACACCAGTGCGACGACGTCCAATACACCCAATTAAATCATATCCTTTACCAACTTCTCTAATGCTTTCCGGTGGCTAGTAGCCCATGCCAATTCCAGTGCTTTTTTGGGGTAAACCCAACGTAAGGCAGAGTGCTTGCGTTTGACCGCTTGTCCCCCAATGTAGTCACATTTATAAAAATGTAATGTAACTGTATAATGTGAATAGGCATGCTTATGCACTAATATGCATTTACCGATTTTAGCCCTAATACCGATTTTGTTTTGCAATTCGCGCTCACAAGTTTTTAAAAGCGATTCACCGGATTCTTTTTTTCCCCCAGGAAATTCCCATAGATTACCCAAAATCACATCGGTCGGGCGTTTGGCTGCAAGAATTCTTTTATTTTTAAAAACTATTCCTGCAGCGATATGCAAGTGAGGTTTGATGGTTTTCTTTTTTTTGTTAGGTAAAATATTAGGATTGGGTAATTCATTATAAGATTTGCAAAATCGGTGTACAGGACAGCGGGTGCATTGAGGCGATTGGGGCGTGCATATCAAAGCGCCTAGCTCCATGAGTGCTTGATTAAAATCGCCCGGGTTTTCATCCGGTATCATAGATTGCACTAAGCTTTCAATTTGTCGTTTGGTTGCGGACAGATGAACTTCAGATTCGATTCGGTAAAGCCGACTCATAACACGGATTACGTTTCCGTCAATAGCCGGTAATTTCTTTTGGTAGGCGATACTAAGTACAGCACCGGTAGTATAATCTCCGAAACCGGGTAAGCTACGTGCAAATTCGTATTGATCCGGTATTCGACCTTGATATTGAGCAACTACGATCTGAGCTGCTTTGTGAAGTAAAGCGGCTCGACGGTAATAGCCTAAGCCTTCCCAAAGTTTATAGACTTCGTCGGTTTTAGCATTGGCAAGCGATAAAATGTCAGGGAATGCGACCATAAATCTTTGATAATAGGGGCGCACTTGCTCCACTTGAGTTTGTTGCAGCATGACTTCCGAAACCCATATGCGATACGCATCCTGTGTTGTACGCCATGGCATCTCTCGTTTATGTTTGTAGAACCACGGAAGAAGTTTTTTCGTAATTTTTTCCGGTATTTGGGTTGTAGTCCGTCGAGGCGTCATGGATAGTGTTGGAGGTAAATTATTTATTGATAAACGCTGTAGTGTTGTCTATATTTATTTCTAATATTGGATTCATTTAGTTTTATTACAATCCTAATTTTATTTATCCCAATGATCTTAACGGACACTCAGATTTTAGCCGAAATCGCTAAAGGTACCATACGTATTGAACCTTTTCGTCGCGATTGCCTTGGTTCCAATAGTTATGATGTGCATTTAGGCAAATACCTCGCGGTGTATTCCGAGGAAACTCTAGATTGCAAAAAAGATAATCCGATCGAACATTTTGAGATACCCGAAGAAGGGTATGTATTGATGCCCACGAAACTTTATCTCGGTGTAACCCAAGAATACACGGAGTCCATGGCCCATGTTCCATTTTTGGAAGGCAAATCGAGTATCGGAAGATTGGGAATTGACATTCACGCGACAGCCGGTAAAGGGGATATTGGTTTCTGTAATACATGGACACTCGAAATTTCAGTAAAACACCCCGTACGCGTATACGAGGGTATGCCCATAGGTCAATTGATTTATTTTGAGGTTTCGGGGCAGATTGAAACACCTTATAATTCTAAGCCGTCGGCTAAGTATAATGAACGCACGATACGTCCTGTCGCATCCATGATGTTTAAAAATTTTGATCGTGAAAAAAATCGCTGGAAATGAAAGAGCCGATTATAACATGATGGCTGAACAACAAATGTATTCCCTCTCCGAAGTGTTGAACGCATTGCGTATGCGTGTGAAACCCGAAACTTTTGCATCGGTATGGTTACAGGAGTGGCTCCGTCAATGCGATGTTGCGCGATTGGAATGTTTTGAAGCAAACAATGAAGGTCAATGGAGTTCTATTCTGCGTTGGGAAAAAAACGGCTCTCATAATCCGGCATTAAATTCACAACCGGTTCATCCGAATGCAGCGATGCAAATCGCCTTTAAGCAAGCAGAACCTCTAATCGGCGATAGTTCCCAAATATACGGTAAACCATCAGCGGTGCCGATGACATCGGTCGTATTGCCCGTTTTATCGGACAAACAAGTAGTAGGCCTTATTGTTGCCGATAAATTGACTGAGCATGAAAAAAATATAAACATACCATTTTTGGAATTATTGTCATCGTTATGGGGCCTGCACCGCGCCTCTATGGTCGCAACGGAAACTCTCGAAGCCGTTCGATTTGAAAGAGATAATTTACGTGCTCAGATTGAACAGGCTCTAGCCGCATTTAGGCCGGAAACACCACAAGATGAATTGGCGCGTACATTGATTACGATTGCTCGAAGCTTAGCACAAATGCTGCTACCGTCAATAATTCAACAAGACAAAAACAATATAGATGCTGTTTTATCTTTCTCAAAAGAAGTTTCCTTTTTTGAAAAAAATGAATTTCATGCAAATTTTTATCAACCGCAGGAAAATGAGGAGTCGGATATTTCATCGGTCTTAGACGAATCTGTAGACATTGCAAGAAACGATGAGGCGTGTGTCAAAAAAAGATTTATTATAGACTTCAAAAGGCAAGGTCGTGAAATCGTTTCGTCTGAGTTTAAGCGATTGCAACAATTTATATCTTCCGTATTTTCATTGATGATCAGCTATGGCAAAGAAAATTCAACAATAGCCGTTGAATACACGCCTCAAGGTGAATTTATAAAAATTCTAATAAAGGCCGATACCGAAAGAGGGTTTCACGAAAAAATCGGTGATTTTTATGCTTTCACAGCTAGGTTAAATGGCTGGGAATGTGATTGGTCAGCGCATGAAAACAAGATACAGTGTATTCTATCACTGCGACGTGTTGCGAGTTCGGATTCATCGCAGAACACATCACAATCTTTGGCCGACTCGAAAAAGGAAACAAGACTTCTTATTGTTGATGATGACGAATCTTTACGTGAACTTATGGTGGATATTTTGGAGTCACGTAATTATCAAGTCGTATGTTGTCCGGATGCATCATCGGCGATGGAACAGATTAATAAATTGCGCTACGACATGATCATTACAGATTTAGGTCTTCCCAATATCAGTGGTTCGGAATTGGCTGCACAGATTAAAGCCTTAAATCCACATCTACCTGTAATGATGATGACCGGGTGGAATATCGATACAGAGCGTCCGGATGCGCGGACCACATATGTAGATTTTATTTTGCCGAAACCTTTCAATTTGAATGAATTGCTGGAGAAAGTAGAAAACGGTCTCCATGCATCACGTACGATGAGGCATTCATGAAACCTACTTTAATGCTGGTTGATGACGAATCGAGGGTTCTGGAGGTACTTGTTAAAACATTCGAATCCCAATATCAGATTTTTTCTTTTACAGGTGCTCATGATGCGCTGGAGTTACTCAAAAGGCAACCGGTTCAGGTGATCATTACCGATGAACGTATGCCAAAAATGAACGGCATGACGTTTCTTAAAGAAGCAAAAGTATGGGCTCCCAATACAGTGAATATCATTCTTACGGCCTATACGGATATCAATGTTGCTATCGAAGCAATCAATAGTGCGGTGGTATATCGTTATGTCGTAAAACCATGGGATACAGATGACCTTAGAACGATCGTGCGTCAAGCTTTTGAACGGTATGCATTGGTACAAGAAAATAAAAAACTAACTGACGAGCTGATCGCTAAAAATGCGGCACTGGAACAAAACCTGAAACAATTAAAGGAGACTCAGGAAAAACTGCTGCGCCAGGAAAAATTAGCCGTAGTGGGTCAATTGACGGCGAGTATCGGCCATGAGTTACGCAACCCGCTGTCGCGTATCAAAGCATCCGCCGCGTTGATGCGAAATGAAATTTTACCGGAAGAAAAAGAGAAAAAAGAGCTTCTTCAAATCATTGATAATGAGGTCATGATATCTACCAAAATTATTAATGACCTTTTAGATTATTCCCGTGACCGTAAAACTATTTTTAAATCGGGTAATTTTAATATTATTATTGATGAAACGCTAATGCGCATGCGTTTCCCGGATGAAGTGGAGGTTGTGCGCGAATTGGCATCGGATCTGCCGGACAATCAAGTGGATGAAGGTCAGATTCAGCAAATACTTATCAATCTCATGCTTAATGCCATCCAAGCCATGGAATATAGCGGAAAAATCTATGTCCGTACTCATCATGACGGAGATGCAGCAATCGTCGAAATCAAAGATACCGGATGCGGTATATCCAACGAAAACCTTGAGCGCATTTTCGAACCACTTTTTACTACCAAACCGAAAGGTATAGGCCTTGGTATGTGTATCGTAAAAATGTTAATTGAAAAACACGGTGGCACCATCGGTATTACTAGCAGAGAAAATATAGGAACTACCGTAAAGATTAGAATTCCATTTCATCCGAATTTTATGGAGAATTGATGTTTCTTCCGATTGCAGACCAGCTTGCAGTTATCAAACGTGGCATCGTTGACTTAATCCCAGAAGACGAACTTGTAAAAAAACTTGAGAATTCACTCAGAACCTCAAAACCGCTTAAAGTCAAATTAGGCTGTGATCCTTCACGTCCGGACTTACATATAGGCCATTCTGTGGTACTGAGGAAATTACGCCAATTTCAAGATCTTGGACATCAGGCGATATTGGTGATCGGTGATTTTACCGGTATGATCGGCGACCCAACAGGTAAAAATAAAACCAGACCATCGTTATCATTGGAAGAGACACGGCTTAACGGTAAATCGTACCTGGAGCAAGCGTCTAAGATTTTGGACGCCCAAAAAACAAAAATCGTATATAATTCTGACTGGTTGGGAGCCATGAATTTTGCCGATGTGGTAAAATTGGCCAGTCGGTATACGGTAGCACGCATGTTGGAGCGAGATGACTTTGAAAACCGTTATCGTAGCGGAGAACCGATCAGTATTCATGAGTTTTTATATCCATTAGCGCAAGGTATGGATTCGGTGGCCTTGGAAGCCGATGTGGAGTTGGGCGGTACAGATCAGAGATTCAATTTGTTGGTAGGCCGGGATTTGCAGCGCGAATACCAGCAGCAACAGCAGGTCATTATTACTATGCCGTTATTGGAGGGGACAGACGGCGTTCAAAAAATGAGCAAATCGTTAAATAATTATATCGGCATTGATGACTCGCCTAAAGAAATGTTTGGCCGGGCAATGTCTATTCCTGATGCTTTAATTTATAAATATTTTGAATTAACGACGAATGTTGATGCAGGCGAGCTTCATAAAATAAAAACAGATTTGGACAGCGGTACAGTAAACCCATCGCACTTAAAACGACGCTTGGCTAAAGAATTGATATCTATTTATCACGATGCCGGGCGTGCGCAAGCGGCGGAAGAAGAGTTTGATCTGATTTTCAAAAAGAAAGAAATCCCGGAAGACATTCCGGTTATTTCATTGAACAAGGGCACGTGGATCATTTCAAAACTACTACTTGAATGTAAATTAGTTGAATCGGGCAAAGAAGCACAAAGACAAATTCAACAAGGTGCCGTGAATATTAATGGTGAAAAAATAACGGATGAACGTGCAGTTATCCAAATCGAATCGGAGCTTGTGATTAAGGTAGGTAAGAGAAAGTTTTTGAAAATTATTCCGACTTAATCGTTAGTCTATAGCCGGAATATCTTGCGTATCCTCGTCTGGTTCTTTATTAGAAAATATTGCCACAAAACCCATCAGAATTCCATAGGCTATGAAAAGCATCATGACAGGAAACGCAACACGCTGAGGATAAATCAAAAAAGCAATAAAACAAACTATCAAAAGCCCAAGTTTGATGCGATCTTCGGTTTTCTGGAATGAAAAATTAGGCATGCCCTCGTAGCGAATTTTACTGACCATAAGAAACGATACAAGCAAAGTGATTGCAGCCATGACGATAATATGGTTGCAGGCCTGAAATACGTCTATTTCAAATGCTACAAAAGAGGCGATAGTAATAGCCGACGAGGGAATCGGTAAACCGGTAAAGAAACTGTCTTTTTCCGAATGATCGGCGACGCCGACATTAAAACGTGCTAAACGGATTCCTCCGAAAACAAGTGGCATGAAGCTGATTAAAATCCCCCATATACCCCAAGGCTCAAAGTAAGCTTTGTAGATCAATACTGCAGGCGCAAATCCAAACGACGATACATCGGCGAGAGAATCTAATTCAACCCCAAATTCCGAACTCGACTTGGTGAGGCGTGCAACTTTACCGTCCAGTACATCCATGATGGCCGCAACGACAATCAGAGAGGCGGCTTCCATATAATCACCCCGAATGGAGCTGATGACAGAGAGGAAACCGGCAAAAAGATTGAGCGCGGTTACAAGCGATGGCAGATGCCTTTTGGGCGAGGCTTTCAAAAGATAAATCCCTGATTACTTTATGATGCCGATTATGGTTTCTCCGGCCGTTGTCGTGTCACCGACTTTAACTTTGATGTCTACGTTTTTCGGAACGATAATGTCCATGCGGGAACCGAATTTCATAATCCCACAGCGTGTACCGCGATCAACACGGTCGCCTTGTTTTCCGTAAAACACTATTCGACGTGCAAGAAGGCCGGTTATTTGTTTGAATAGAATTTTTACACGTGGATGCTCTAGGCCGACGATGGTTTGCTCATTTAGCTCGGATGCTTTGTCATCAAAAGCTACCATGAACTTACCTTTCATATACTCATAAAAAGCGATTGTCCCACCTAAAGGATAGCGATTGACGTGTACATTGAATACAGACAGAAAAATACTGATTTGTGTAGCCTCCGACTTGAGGTATTTATCTTCGCGAACATCGCGTATCAAAACAACTTTGCCGTCTGCCGGGGCAATGATCGTATTGTCATCACCAGCGATTGTTCGTTCGGGATCACGAAAGAACCATAGTACGAGCAGTTCGACTAAAAGCAACGCGATCACCAGTGCGATCCATCCGGAGCCCAGCGTAGCATACATGATGATTGCTATCGAAACGAGTATGTTTACGATGAAAATCGTTACAAGGCCTTCGCGCGATATTTTCAAAGCAAAATCTCCGGTTAATCGTGAATGGTTGGTCGCTCATCCCGTGTTTTAGGATGCGTTATCGTTTGTCGTACCTCGCCATAAATTTTATGCAAATCATTTTCTTTAGCGGCGGCTATTTCCTTGTCAAATTTGCGGCCGCGGTTAATATCCCACAAACGGCAGGTATCTAAGGTCAATTCGTCAGCCAAATAGATCTTACCTTTTTGCCGGCCAAATTCAAGTTTGATGTCTACTAACTGAAAACCGCGACGTTCAAAGAAATTACGAACAATCGCGTTGACCTTACCGGAAAGCCTCTGGATCGTACGTACTTCATCCTGATTGGCCGAGCCGAACGCATACAGATGGTATTCGTTGACCATCGGGTTGCCCATTTTATCATTTTTAAAATAAAATTCAATGATCGGAGCAGGTAAAGGGTCGCCATCGCTCATCTTAAAGTTTTTTGCGAAACTGCCGGCTGCGATATTCCGTACCACGACATAAATAGGAATCATTTCAAGATTGCGTACCACGAGGGATTTGTCGTCGTATTTGCCGACGTAGTGCGTAGGGATATGATAGCTCTCAAGAAATTGAAATACATACGATGTAAGCTCTGTATTAATCTGACCTTTCCCACGTGCTTTCATCACTTTTTTTGTATCCATAGGCACGAGATCATTTTTACATTCCATCAACAAATAATCAGGATTATTTGTTGAGTAGAATTTTTTAATCGTTCCTTCAAGAAATATTTTTTCTTTCTCGAGTTTCTTGATATTAACTTCCAAAATAACCTCCTGCGGATACCGCACTATACTTAAATTAATTCTATGATTTTATTCCTGCGCGTTCAAAAAGATACCCGATATGCTTCATACTATGCTTCAGATCAAAACATTCATCTATTTCTTCCATCGATAGGCGCGATGTTACTTCCGCATTAGCCGTAATGGCTTTTTTGAAGTTACCATCCGGTGCTTCCCATACCGCCATGGCCGTCGTTTGAACGATTTTATACGCCTCTTCGCGTTTTAGTCCTTTTTTGGCAAGTGCCAGCAATACCGGTTGGCTAAAGATCAAACCTTTGGAACGTTCAATATTGCGCATCATGTTTTCCGGGTACACGATGAGTTTATCAACGACGCGTATAAATTGTGTTAACATATAATCCAGCAAAATAGTGCTGTCAGGAATGATCACACGCTCGACGGAAGAGTGGGTAATATCTCTTTCATGCCACAGCGCCACGTTTTCCAGTGCCGCTTGAGCATTACCACGGAGAACGCGAGCCAATCCTGCGACACGTTCGCAGGTAATAGGATTACGTTTATGCGGCATCGCCGAAGATCCTTTTTGACCTTTAGAAAAATATTCTTCGGCTTCAAGAACTTCTGTTCGCTGTAAACTGCGAATTTCAGTGGCAAATTTTTCCAAAGATGCACCGATGACGGCCAGTGTTGCAAGAAAATCGGCATGGAGGTCACGCGGCACGACTTGCGTTGCATTGATTGGTTTTAAGCCAAGAAGCGAAGCTGTTTTCTCTTCAACGCGCGGATCCAAGTGCTCAAAGGTTCCTACGGCTCCGGATATTTTGGCAACACTGATCGCTGCGACAGCACGTTTCAAACGCTCGGCATTGCGCGTCATTTCATCATACCACAGTGCCAGTTTTAAACCAAAAGTAACCGGTTCGGCGTGCACGCCGTGCGTACGTCCCATACATGGCGTCATCTTGAATTCTAATGCGCGGTGATGGAGTACTTCACGCAGTTGTTGGATATCCTGGAGCAAGATGTTTCCGGCTTCTCGAATCGTCAACGAAAGGGAAGTATCCAAAACATCGTTGGATGTCATACCAAGATGTATAAAACGCGAAGGTTCACCGACATATTCGGCGACGTTTGTAAGGAATGCAATCACGTCATGCTTGACTTCGGCTTCGATCTCCAAAACGCGTGCCGTATCAAAACGTGCACGGGATTTGATAGCGGCTAATGCATCGCCAGGTATATAACCCAAATCCGCTTGCGCTTCGCAAACGGCTATCTCCACGTCAAGCCATTTTTGAAATTTATTTTCGTCCGACCAGATTTTTCCTAGCTCCGGGCGTGTATATCGTGTTATCATGCGTTATGTTCATCCGGCAGTACTATGGGGTACCAAATTACTGCCGTCGTTTGCCTATCTGAATTTTATCTAAATTATTTAATTTCGTTTGCTTTTTTAAATGCGGCTTCGGCTTCACGTTTTTTCTGCAAATTAACATAGGCCGTACCAAGCATGATCCATGTATTTGCATGGGAAGGGCGCAGCTCGGAGGCTTTTACCAAATACGGAATTGCTTTTTCAAAATAAGGCTTTTGTTTTTTAACTTTTTCAGCGTTGACGAGCGTGTAGTACAAATGACCCTCGATTTCCGCCTGATAATTGTACATTTTTCCGATACGGTAATTTGTTTCAGCCATTTCAAGTGTAGTCGGTAAACTGGCTTCCAATGATGCGATAGCATCAGCTATATCCGTGCGAACAATCTCGATGTCGGATTTGAGCGTCGTAGTGATTTTGTTCATGTCGGCACGGGCGCCGCCATTTTTGTCAATCGTTTCAGTACGCTTACTTTGATAAGATTGATACGACTGTTCAGCTACTTGGAAATTTACAACCGGATCATCTTTACGCAGACTTTTGACTTTACGAAATTGAGTGTTGGCTTTATCGAAATCTTTACGGTTATAGTATAGACGTCCGAGATTGAAATGTAAATCCGGGTTTTCCGGGTTTTTTTCTAATGCTTTGGTATACACGGCAATGGCTTCATCCGCTTTACCTTGACGATCAAGCATAAGTGCCTTATCGCCGATGAGGGATGTCTGATATGCAACAGCTTGACTATCTGGAGCGTTCATGGCTAAAGCGGTATCCATCCAAGCCATCATTTTTTCTTCATTATTTTCTTGTGTGTACAGACTTATAATGCTTGTGACAAATGAGAAATTAGCACGGTCAAGAGCATGCATTTTGGTAAGATATGATACGATGTCTTCCCGAATTGTTTTTTTATTAGTTTCTTCTTTTTCCATATTAAGAAGCTGAATATATACGGTAGCAATCGTTCCATAAACGCCTAAAGCATACGAACTCGGTACGTTATTGGCTGTAATGGTAACGGTAGGATCGATTTCAAGTAATGATTTGAATTTTGAAATGGTTTTATGATACAAAACCTTTTGAGAATCCGGCGATGTAGCAGCCGCGGCAGCACGATAAGCTTGATTGCCTTGGTTATATGTTTTCAGTTTGACATCATTCATCATATCTTTGATGGAGAAAAGATCAACACCGCCTGAAACTTTTTCTCCTTTTTCGAAATATTTCTTACCGAAGGTTAATGTTTTATTGCAATACTCCCATGCTTTAATCATATCATTCATACGATGATATACGGCGGCAGCATAGTAGTGTGTTTCTTCTTTTTCTTTATCATTTTTATCAACTTGAGCATTGTTGACCAATAAAATTTCTAAAGCCTGTTGGTAATATTTATCTGCATCACCGGGCTCATTAGAAGCATTTTTCAGACGTTGTTTAATGCCTGTAATAGATGCAGAATGGCTGATTTTCTTTTTTTCCTGCGCGAAAATTTGTTGACCTAAAATTAGACTAAGAAGAATCATCGCTGCGGATTTGAATACCAGTTTCATTAGAAATCTCCAATCATTAGTGTGAATGAAACAATATTATTATTTGTGTCAATTGAAACAATAATCCGGGCCTCGGAATATTTGTTTCTCAGTTATTATAGCCGAAATCAATTCGGCCGGTGTTACATCAAATGCAGGGTTGTATACATGCACACCATGTGGTGCTGTTTGTTTTCCCATACCCATTGTTATTTCGTCAGCTGAGCGCTCTTCAATGGTTATTGCGCTTCCGTCAGGTATTTGTTTGTCAATCGTCGAATGCGGAGCGACGACATAAAATGGTATTTTATGTTTTTCGCACAATACCGCTAAAGTATAAGTTCCGATTTTATTTGCCGCATCACCATTACGTGCAATTCGATCAGAACCAACGATTACAGCCTGAACGCGGCCTTTGGACATAAGCTGTCCCGCCATATTATCGCAAATCAATGTATGGCGTATATTCTCTTTTTTTAATTCCCAAGCCGTTAATCGGGCGCCTTGTAAAAGTGGTCGCGTTTCATCAACCCAAACGTGGATTCTTTTTCCGTTTTGGTGGGCTGTTACCAGTACACCAAGGGCTGTACCGAATCCTCCTGTTGCAAGTCCGCCGGTATTACAGTGAGTCAAAACCTGCATGCCGTCGTCTATGAGTTCGGAGCCTAATTTTCCCATCGCAATACATGCATCTAGCTCTTCTTGGAGGATAAGGTGCGCTTCCTTAAGAACAGAAGATCGCAATATATCCGAGTTCGAAGCCGTGGAATAAACAGATTCGAAAACCTTTAGCACGCGATTGACGCCCCACGCAAGATTAACGGCGGTTGGGCGACTTTGGATCAATTGCGCACCTGTTTTGATGGCTTCGTCGCGAAGTATGGCTTTATCTGAAGTGGTACAACGATAAAGTCCTAAGCACAAACCGTATGCACCGGCAATTCCTAACGCAGGAGCCCCGCGAATTTTCAATTTTTTAATTGCATCAATGAGATCATCCACATCGGCGATTGTGAGATAAGTCTCATAAACCGGTAATTGGGTTTGATCAATGATGCGTACAGCGGGATGCGCCCACCGTATCGTTTCAATCATATTAAGTTTAACAAAAACAAAAACGTAATTCTGTCGCGAATATATTGGTTGTACCATAAAAAATCAAGCAGTTTTACAATTTGCCAATCGTTATGATTAATGCCAATCTGACATGGATCAACATATAATTGAGCGAGTAAACGGATAGAATATTAACAATGACAATAGAAGGGGGTATAAGGTTTGTTGTAAATAAATTACAAAAGTCTAGCCAGAGTTTGGCCTAAGAGAACAAGTGCAAGCCCGCCCACAATGCTTCCGGCAATATAAAATATAGAAAAATAAAACTCCATCGTACGCATCATAAGTATGCTTTCGTATCCAAACGCTGAAAAAGTAGTGAAACCGCCGAGCAATCCTACAGTGATAAATAATCGGATTTGCGGATTAAATGCAGAACGTATTTCAGCGATCTCCATAATGAATCCTATAAAAAAACAACCGATGAGATTGACAATCAAAGTACCCAAAGGAAACAACAAACCGGAACGTTGTTGTATGACGTATTGAAGCCCATACCTTGCCATTGCACCCAGTGCGCCGCCTAATCCGATCAGGATAAATTGAGTCATATTATAAAATTGTAAAATTAACGGAGTTAATTTCTATAGATAAATATCTAATGCCGTAAAAACAAAGTAGGTGATACTGATGAAGCCATTCATATTCATGAAAGCGATATTTACTTTGGATAAATCATGAGCACGTACTAACGATTGTTCGTATATCAGCAAAGCCGTAATTATGCACACACCTGCGAAATATATCCAGCCCATTTCCCAGTGAAAACCGACGTATGTTAGAAAAAAAACGGCTGTCGCATGCAAGAAACGCGAAATCCACAGAGCATTGGTAATTCCAAATTTGCCCGGTATCGAAAACAAACCTTCAGAGCGATCAAATTCGTAATCCTGGCAAGCATAGATTATATCAAATCCGGAAACCCAAGTTAATACGGCGCAACCAAGCATGAATGCCGTCCAATCCCATTGGCCGGACATAGCGATCCATGCTCCCAGGGGAGCGATTCCCAGCGCGATTCCTAAAAAAATATGTGCTGAAGCCGTAAAACGTTTGGTAATGGAATAAAATAAAACAAAAAAAAGAGCGACGGGTGATAACATAAAACATAGAGGGTTGAGAAAATAGGATGCCAAAACCAGCGCGGCTGATGCTATAACCACAAATATCCATGCTTGCTTTTGCGTGATAACACCGCGAGGAATTTCTCGATTCACCGTACGTGGATTTTTTGCATCATACCGTGCGTCCACGATACGATTGAAGCCCATCGCCGCACTGCGTGCACCGGCCATGGCGATGACGATCCAAAAAAATTTGGACAAGGTCAGTGGAAACTCGCGGCCGCTGACGACAAACGATGTTAAAGCAAACGGTAGCGCAAAAATCGTATGAGAAAACTTGATCATGCGACCGTAATCAACAACTAACTTCCAAACGCGCATCATGCGTTGTATTCCTTGCGCGTAAGTTCTTCGAATTTGTCAAAGGAGATTTTAGGGTGACCAAAACGGCAAGCCAAGTCGAGCCATTTTTGCGCTTCATTTTTTTGTCCGCGTAAAATGTAAACAGCGGCGAGGCCTCGCTTAGCCATGACGTATTTGTCATCCACCAAGAGCGCATCGCGGAACGCTTTTTCGGCATCATCATATTTTTTTAAATAAAGCCATGCATGTCCGAGATAAACTAGAGCAACGGCTTCTACTTTGAAAGAATACAGACCGTACGAAAAAAACATCAACCACTTTATCCAAGGAGCGCCACGCAGAGTTTCCAGGAATTGCCGAAATCGTATTGTTGCTTGTTCAGGACGTTTACGACGCAATTCGCGTTTTCCTGCAAAAAAATCAAACCAATAGTAGCGTGCCAAACGATTGGGGATAAGGATCACGGCCGCCATTAAAACCATTTGATACATTTTGAGTTGATAGTTGATCATCAAATAACCAAAACCCGTTATGATCAGACCTAAAAGTATGATATACAAAAAACGATTGCGGGCAACGCGATGTTTGAACATAGTTTTTTCCTCGATTGTGCGTACGATACCAAAAAAATCAATGCCGTGCAAGGCTTGAAAATACATTTTGCATTTTACAATGCGATAAACTATATTTTATCAAGGGTTTATTTATTATCTTTCGGCCCTAATGAAATCAAAAGTGGATTTTTTTCAATTATGATGTTTAAAAAACTAAATATAAATCAAACCATTACAATCCCTTATGTTGGAACAACAATGGGTACTGAGCAATCATCATGACAAGGAGCGTGTAAAGAAATTAGCGGAAGAAATTAACGTACCGGAGCTTATAGCCGGCATCCTTTTCAATCGTGGTATTCGTACGTTTGAAGAGGCTAAAAATTTTTTCCGGGCAGAGAGCGCACCGCTCAATGATCCTTTTCTTATGCACAATATGGATATTGCGGTTGATCGTGTAACCCGCGCGATCAATAACCGTGAATCTATCATGATTTATGGCGATTACGATGTGGACGGTACGACCAGTACTTCCATGTTGTATCTCTTCTTCAAAGAAATTCACCGCGGATTTATTTCCTACTACATTCCGGATCGCGTCAAAGAAGGGTATGGGCTTTCTCCGACGGGCATCAAGTATGCTCAAGAGCAGGGGATTGACTTACTTATTGCGGTAGATTGTGGTATAACCGCTATTGATCAGGTCAATCTTGCCAATAAATACGGGATTGACGTGATAATTTGTGACCATCATCATCCCGGCGATCAATTACCTGCGGCGCTAGCTATTCTCAACCCCAAAAAAGAATCGTGCCCTTATCCGTACAAAGAACTGTGCGGCGTGGGCGTAGCATTCAAATTAGCACAGGCGATCACGCAGACATTGAAAATAGACGAAGATGTGCTTATGCAACATCTTGATCTGGTGGCGATCGGCAGCGCTGCTGACATCGTACCGCTTACGGGAGAGAATCGCACCTTAGTAAAAAACGGGCTCAAATTAGTCAGCGATGCCAATAAAGTCGGAATTCGCCAGCTGGTCAAGAATGCCAATGTGTTCGGCAAACCTATTTCAACCGCACAGATTGTTTTTTCATTAGCGCCCCGTATCAATGCCGTAGGCCGATTGGGTGACGCTAATAGAGCTGTAAAATTATTGGTTACTAAAAGTGAATCCGAAGCCGTCGAATTTGCCAGTGTTTTGGAATCTGAGAATCGCAATCGCCGTGATCTCAACGAGGTAATGTTTCTTGAAGCTTGTGAAATCGTCGATCAAGAGTTTGATTTTGTCAATGACAAAGTCATCGTGGTTTATAAAAAAGGATGGCATCAAGGTGTGATCGGTATCGTGGCCAGCAAACTTGTTGAACGTTATTATCGTCCAGCCGTGGTTATCGCCGAAGCCGACGATAAAGGTAAAGGTTCGGCGCGCAGCGTAGAAAATTTTGATGTGTTTCAAGCGCTCAAGTCGTGCGAAGATCTCATGGTCGGTTACGGAGGCCACAAATATGCGGCCGGATTGACCATAGACCTCAATAACATAGAAGAGTTTCGCCGCAGACTGAATGAATATGCTGCTATTCATCTTCCGCCCAACGATCTGATCCCGAAAATCCATATTGATGCCGAAATTTCATTAGATGAAATCAACAATCGTCTGATGACATTGCTTAATCTTTTTAAACCGCATGGCCCGGCTAATATGAGACCGATATTTATCTCACGTTCTTTGCAGATCGTGGGTTATCCTCAATTGATGAATGAGCGTCATATCCGAATGAAAGTTCGCCAAAATGGTGCCGTGTTTGACGCTGTGGGCTTCAATCTAGGGCACTATTACAACAAAATCGGCGTAGGTGATAATCCGCTGGATCTGGTGTACCAGATTGATGAGAATACCTGGCAAGGTCGGACGACTAT
Source organism: bacterium (assembly GCA_013360215.1). Taxonomy (NCBI): domain Bacteria; species bacterium. The sequence continues at coordinate 57,667 of JABWCP010000017.1, forward strand.
ACAGCTTAAAATCAAAGATCTGAAAATTCAGACTAACGGAAACGGTTATCACTAGCATGGGTATGCAGGCCAAACCCGCCGTTTTTTTTGATCGTGACGGTACTCTGAATGTTGAAAAAAATTACCTGTATCGTCCTGAAGATTTTGAGTGGATATCTGGTGCGCAAGAGGCCGTGCATTTGCTCAATGAAGCGGGTTTTTTGGTTTTTGTTATTACCAATCAGGCCGGAGTGGCGCGTGGTTTTTATAGCGAACAAGATGTAAATCGTCTACATGATTTTATGGCGGATCAATTAGAACAAAAAAAGGCACACATGGATGCCTTTTTTTATTGCCCGCATCATCCGGAAGGCACGATACCCGAATACACTAAACTATGCGATTGCCGCAAACCGGCATCGGGCATGATTCGGCAGGCGTTAATGAGGTTTGATATTGATTTAAACACTTCGTTTGTGGTTGGAGATTATAAGTCGGATATTGAGTTGGCCAATCGTGAAGCCATACGATCGGTACTGGTAAAAACAGGGCATGGACAAAAGACACTCGATGCGATGAGCACCGGATCAACGGCGTGTAAACCAGATCATATAGCCGAAGAAGTTACCGAAGCCGTTCGATGGATATTATGGCAACATAGGGAGCGTAAATAATGCAGTATCCGTTTTCATCCTTGAGCCAAACGCTGAAAGGTTCACCCACCGTTCGGCTTGCTGAAAAAGCACAGACGCTGAAAGATGCGGGCGTTGATATCGTAGATCTGACTATCGGGGAACCGGATTTCCCGACACCTGCGCATATTAGCGAGGCCGCCTATCGTGCAGCACAAGCGGGTAATACTAAGTATACCAACAGCCGCGGGATACTTCCTCTACGTAAGGCGATTGCCGAAAAACTTCAACGAGATTACTCACTTTCATATGATGCGAATACTGAAATTATCGTAACTCCCGGCGGGAAACAAGCTGTGGTGTATGTGATCCAGGCAATAATCAATCCGGGCGATGAAGTGATATGTATCGAACCGTGTTGGGTCGGTTACGAGGGTTCTATAGCAATGGCCGGAGGCCAATATATCGGCGTACCTATGTATGAATCGGATAATTTTTGTATAGATATTGATCGCCTTCGAGCGGCGGTGACGCCTAAAACTAAATTAATCATCATCAATAGTCCGTCTAATCCTACCGGTAAGGTCCTTTCAAAACGGGAAATCGAAAGTATTTGTTCTGTATGTAATGAACGCAATCTGATGCTTCTGACGGATGATATTTATGAAAAAATACTATACGATAATCACATGTTTGTCCCTGCAGCCGGTTTACCGGGCATGCGCGATCGTACGATCATACTCAATGGTTTTTCCAAGGCATACTCGATGACGGGTTGGCGACTGGCGTATTTGGCCGCCCATAAACAAATCATATCGGAGATCAATAAACTGCAACAGCTTTCAGCAACATGTCCTTCGTCGGTGAGTCAATGGGCGGGTGTGGAAGCCTTGAACGGTGATCAATCCGCTATTCAAGTCATGGCGTCAGCTTATGCTGTACGCCGCGAAATCGTCGTGCAGGGATTTACTAAACATGGTTTGCCATGTTTCAGACCCGAAGGCGCTTTTTACGCATGGATCAATGTGAAAAAGTTAGGTATGAATTCTGTCGCGGCATGCGAATATATACTTGATAAATGCAATATCGCCGCTGTACCCGGAAGTGCTTTTGGAATCTCGGGCGAAGGTTATATCCGCGCCTCATTTGCTACGTCAGAAGAAAATTTACAAAAAGCTATTAAAAACCTTGAGAATTTGTAATCGGTAGTATATATTGCCGCCGTTGTTTGAATAATATGGATCGGAATGTGGCGCAGCCCGGATAGCGCACTCCCTTGGGGTGGGAGGGGTCGGAGGTTCAAATCCTCTCATTCCGACAAAAAAGAAAAGCCCTCATCAACGAGGGCTTTTCTTTTTATGATATTTTTATAGCCTCTATTCTTCTTCCGGTTTTCCGCGCATCGAGTCCCAATACATATAGATCAGAATTCCAACAAACATCAAACCGGCTAATAATTCACCCCCGTGCGATTCAGCCCATTCGGCATTAAACCAGTTATATCCCGCATAGCGTAAGATCGCGCTGATTACGCCCATGAGGGCGCCGCCGGCAATGAAGCCCGAAGCGATGAGCGTGCCGCGTTCGCGACGCGCATTGTTAAGTTTTTCGTCGGTGGAACGGGTTGAAACCCAGTGAGCTATCAGACCACCGAAAAGCAAGGGTGTATTGAGTTCTAAGGGAATATACATCCCTAGGGCAAAAGCGAGTGCCGGTACGCCTAACCATGCCAGTACTATCGCCATAAATGCACCTCCGACATACAGCATCCACGGTGCCGGTTGACCGGTCATCAGCGGCTGTATGACGGCGGCCATGGCATTGGCTTGTGGTGCAACTAATGCATCAGGCCCGGTAAACCCGTAGGTTTCATTGAGAAGCATGATCACCCATCCTACAGTAAGTGATGCTACTAATGCACCCGCAAATTTCCATGTTTCTTGTTTGTACGGAGAGGAACCGAGCCAATATCCGATTTTGAGGTCCGTAATAAAAGAACCAGCACATGATAAAGCTGTACAGACTACGCCACCGATGATCAGTGCCGAGAGCATACCGACTTCACCTGTAAGACCGGATGAAACTAATACTACAGACGCGATGATAAGCGTCATTAAGGTCATACCGGAAACGGGATTTGTTCCGACAATAGCGATCGCATTAGCCGCAACGGTCGTAAACAAAAATGATATAATGAGCACCACTGCGAGTCCGATCAGTGCGTGGGTCAGATTTTGTACAACGCCCATTTGAAAAAATATGAAAATCATAACGGCTACAACCAAAACACCGATGCCGACGATTTTCATACTCAGATCACGTTGGGTGCGCAAGGCATTAGCGTTGTCGCCTTTGTTACCGCCGATTTCTTTGAATCCTAAGATGAAAGCTGACTTGATGATACCGGATGAACGAATAATGCCAATGATGCCGGCCATTGCGATACCACCGATGCCGATATGACGAACGTAATTTCTAAAAATTTCCTCCGCCGTCATAGCGCCGATCAGTTTGGTTACATTGACGCCGAGCGGTGTCGTAAGGCCTGTGCCTATGTAATATACGGTCGGAATCAGAAGATACCACGAGACGAATGAACCGCAAGCAATGATCAATGAATAACGCAGACCGATAATAAAACCGAGGCCGGTTACGGCGGCGCCGATATTCACTTTAAAAACAAGCTTGGCTTTATCGGCTAATTCCATGCCCCATGGCAATGCGCGGGTTGAAAAAACTTCGCTCCACCAACCAAAAGTAGCCACGATAAAATCGTAAATTCCGCCTATGATGCCTGATAATACCAATACTTTCGCTTGATTGCCGCCTTTTTCGCCGGCCACAAGAACTTCGGTTGTGGCCGTTGCTTCCGGAAAGGGAAACTTACCGTGCATGTCGGCTACGAAATATTTACGGAATGGAATCAGGAATAGGGTTCCTAGAAAAGCACCGAAAAGCGATGCTAGGAATACTTTGAAAAAGTCAGCTTGGAGGTTGAGAATGTAAAGCGCTGGTATTGTAAATATGGCGCCTGCTACCACCGCGCCGCTATTGGCTCCGATGGATTGAATGATCACATTTTCGCCCAGCGCATTTTTGCGTTTCGAAGCGGCGGAAAGTCCTACGGCGATGATCGCGATAGGGATGGCGGCTTCAAAAACCTGACCGATTTTGAGTCCTAAATATGCGGCGGCCGCAGAAAACAACATCGCCATGATCAGTCCCCAAAAAACAGACCTGAAATTTACTTCGGGATACACCTGCTGCGGTGACATAATGGGGGTGTAGGTTTCGCCGGGCTTTAATTCCGTGTAGGCATTGGAGGGTAAACCTTTGACGCCTTGAGAAGAATGTTCGCTCATACGTGTCTCGCTTGAAGTTCGGTGAGAGAATTTAATTATTTAGAAATGATTGATTGAATATAGATAGGCGCTCAAAACAAGCAAACACGAGCCTATCTGAAGTAATCAGGTCAAACGTAAATCAAAGAAAGGTTACAGTCGTCAAGCGCAGAATACCATGAGAAAAATCATAAAGGCCAACTGCGAATATATAAGGCTTGCGGTTAATCACATTGGGTGATTTGTGTATCGGGTTCGATGGGTACGGGATATTTCCCGCTAAAGCAAGCTGTGCAGTAGTTGTGTGGGCCGTTGGGCACACACTCCAACATACCGTCAAGAGAAAGATACTCCAACGAATCGGCGCCGATACTTTTGCAGAGTGCATCTTTATTCATGGTATTGGCGATTAATTCTTCTTTGGTCGGGAAATCCATGCCATAATAACATGGTGAAGTGACGGGCGGGGAACTGATACGAATGTGCACTTCTTTGGCCCCGGCTTTACGTATCATCGTAACCAAAGCTTTGAGCGTAGTGCCGCGCACGATCGAATCGTCAATGACGACAACACGGCGATCACGCAGAACGCCTTCTACCGCATTAAACTTTAATCGCACTTTCAGATCGCGCATAGACTGTACGGGATGAATGAAGGTACGGCCTACATAATGGTTGCGGATAAGACCGAGTTCAAATTTCAAACCCGTTCGGCGCGAATAGCCTACGGCTGCGGTATTGCTGGAGTCGGGTACACTGATCACGATATCCGCGTCCACACTGTGTTCCAGAGCGAGGCGTTTCCCGAGTTTGCGACGTGCTTTGTCCACATTATCGCCAAAAATTTTACTGTCTGGGCGAGAAAAATATACAAATTCAAAAATACAATGCGCGGGTGTGGGTAGCGGGTCAAAAATCATTCGAGTTTGCATACGGTCACGGTCCACGACGATAAATTCGCCCGGCTTTACGTCACGCACATATTCGGCGCCGATGATATCCAGCGCGCAGGACTCACTTGCTATTACGGTAGCTTGGTCCAATTTACCGATACATAGCGGACGAATACCCCACGGATCACGTGCAGCAATAAGTTTGTCTTTAGTTATCAGAAGTAGCGAATATGCACCGCGAATCTGATGCAATGCGGCGATAATTTGTTCTTCAACAGTGGCTTTACCGGAACGGGCAGCAAGATGAAGAATGACTTCGGTGTCGTTGTTTCCTTGAAGGATGGCCCCGTTATTTTGGAGTTCGCGACGAAGGCTTTGATAGTTGGTCAGGTTTCCGTTATGGGCGGCCGATATCGGCCCGGTGCTGATAATAGCTGTCAAAGGCTGTACGTTTTGCATAAAACTTCCACCGGTCGTTGAATACCGATTATGACCGATGGCCGAATGACCGGGTAAACGATCAAAAATTTTATCATCAGCGAATACGTCGCTGACTAATCCCATACCGACATGGCGATAGGTTCGTTCACCATCGGCCGATACGATGCCGGTGGACTCTTGTCCGCGATGTTGGAGGGAATACAAGCCAAAATAAGTCAGTCGTGATGCTTCAGGATGACCATAAATGCCAAACACACCGCATTCTTCTTTGATATCTTCTGACATAGTGTTACTTAATAGATTTTTGAGAACATACTTAACACAATTCGTGCGGCGCAAGATAGAAAAAAAAAGGCATTCATCCAATGTTTTTTGACGAATGTAACAATCATTATTCATGTAGAGATTTTTATGTAAAGTTTGTATTTTATGTAAAATGGAACATGAATATGTTGATATTTCGGAGAATCGGCATGCGTTCACCTAAACGGCTATTTCAGATACTTTCATTGTTATTGATTGCGGCGCTTACGGCGGTAATTTTTTTTATTCACCGTATTCATGACAAATCTAAACAGATTAGCGAAAATTGGTTGCCCAGCGTAATGCATGTCGGTAACTTAAACACGCTCACTTCCGATTTTCGGATTATGGAGCTACAGCATATTTTGTCTACTTCGGACGAACAGATGCGTACGTATGAATCGGCTATGCAACGCATAGCCGATTTGATTAACTCGGAGATGAAACTGTATGAGCCTCTGATTACGACGCCCGTAGAAAAAACACTGTATGAGGATTTCTTGAGTAAGTGGTCTGAGTATATGAAGCATCATCTTGACATGCTTCAACTTTCCAAACTCAACAAAAACGAAGATGCGAAACTATTAATTCGTGCACGTTCGGAAGTTTTATTCAATGAGTATTCCTCTGCGCTTTCGGCGCTTGTGCGAGAAAATCGCAGAGCCGCCGACGATGAAGTCAAACGTGCTAACGCGTTATATATTGGGTCGGTTATTAATTTAATTTTGATTTTAGGGTGTGTTGCGGTTTTTGTTATCATATCATTACGCCAGATGCGAAAAATCTTTGATCGCGTTTTATCTACGGCAATGGATGTGGTAGCCAACGAGCGCGACGGGAAAAGCATATGATAAAAATATTAGCCATTTCAGGGAGCCTTAGAAAAAATTCGTATAACAGCGCTTTACTACGGGCTATGATAAAACTCGCACCTGAAAATGTGTCGGTAGAGTTTTTTGAAGGACTCGGCGAATTGCCGCTATTTAATCCGGATAGTGAAGAACTGGAAATTCCTTCAGTTATTCATTTTCGAAATCAATTGGCATCCCATGACGGGATAGTTATTGCCAGTCCAGAATATGCACACGGTGTAACCGGAGCGATGAAAAACGCATTGGATTGGGTCGTTGGAAGTGGCGAATTGGTGTACAAACCGGTCGCTGTAATAAATGCCGCACCGCATGCCACGTACGCTTATGCTTCAATCATAGAAACACTACGGGTGATGACGGCAGATATTGATCCCGTAGCATCCAAAGTATTGCCATCCGCAGGCCAAAAACTATCTACCGATGAAATTTATACGCATAAAGAAATTTCCAACGCATTACGCAGTACGTTGGTTTCATTAGCTCAGACGATCCGCTCTCGTGATGCTGCAACATCGTCAGAAAAAAATGCTTCGTGGAATTTATTCTAAAACTAAGCAAAAGCCATTATGTCAACATATATCGCATTGCTTCGTGGTATCAATGTATCGGGACAAAAACTGATCAAAATGAATGATTTGAAAAGTTATTTTGTTTCGTACGGTTATAAGAATGTACAAACGTATATTCAAAGCGGAAATGTAGTCTTTGAGAGTGCCAAACAAGAGTCCGAGAAATTAAGCAAAAAAGTGGGGGAACAATTAACTGTTTCCCTGGGCTATATTGTCCCTGTTATTGCGCGTAGTTTGAGTGAATGGATAATCTTAAATGAAAAAAATCCTTATTCAAAACTAAAACTCAAGCCTGATGAGCACGTGTACGTGACGTTATTAGCTACAAAACCAAAACCCGATTTAGCACAATCCCTGATCGCATTATCGGATACAACGGATGAATTTCAGTTGAACGGGAAAACGGTTTACATTCTGTGTAGAAAAGGCTACGGAAACTCCAAATTCTCGAACAACTTTATCGAAAAAAAATTAGACACCCAAGCCACAACCCGAAATCTGGCGACGATGCAAAAACTGCAAATGATAGCCGAAGGGTTGAAATAACAGGGTTGCCTTCCTTATTTAGGGATACTGAATAAGATCATACCCCCTTTGGCTGTTGTTTTCAAGTTTGAATTTCCAGAGCAGGTCAAGATTGAATGTAGGAAGCGTAGCAATTT
>JABWCP010000018.1 GCA_013360215.1 bacterium
TCTCGTCGAATGTTCTCGTCGAATGTTCTCGTCGAATGTTCTCGTCGAATGTTCTCGTCGAATGTTCTCGTCGAATGTTCTCGTCGAATGTTCTCGTCGTAACGGAGGAGGAAGGGATTGGAAAAAGAGGGAACGAGAGGTGTCACAGAATTGGCCGAGAGCGCATGTATGTGCGAACGCCACCTCCGCCGAAAAACGAAAGAAAAATTCGGCTTACCACCGCACCGGCTTTTAGAGAATATACGATTGGCCAAAGCTCTCGAAGCCATGCATGAACAACCTGAAGTCACGTTGCTTCAAATCAGTCAAATTGCCGGATATACATCATACAAAACATTTTATCAGGCTTTTACGCGGAGATTCAAAGTGGCACCGTCGGAAGCGATATGGCGTATAAAACAAAATCCAAGAATTATGGCAGATGCCTTTCAGAGAAAATTGATATAAGAAAGTCGACCAATTAATGAATGTCAAACAGGTTTTCATTTAAGGCAAAATAGCACATTTAGCGACTACCATTTAAATATATTGTTAAACAAAAATAAGCGATACAGCTTTAGCGAAAACAATTAAAAAACCATTTTTTTATTAATACAAAAGCTTATTTCAAATTCTATACTAAGGAAGGGGACAACATGAAAATGTTCAGCCTGTTACTAACATTGGTTTTTTTACTATTGAATTGTAAAGTTATAGCACAAAGTCAAACTATAGAACAAGGCGCCATGGTAGACCTGATAAATCCTAGATCATTGGATCATCCTATTTATTTATCGTTCAAAGATGGAGACTATCTTACATCAATTATTGAATGTGATAAATGGGATTCTGTTTATAGAGGCACAAATTCAGAAGATGCCTTTATGGAACAAGAAGCTTACTACAATTCTTTTGTAGGTAATTACAAAAAAGCACTTAACAATTTCGACAAAATTAATGCCAAATGGATTAAGCAGCTCGATACCACTAACTTTCTTGACAGATCTTTTTTGTCAGCAAAAAAGCTGGATGCTGTAAATGAGATTATAAGAGAAGCGCAAAACCGCCAAATTACGATTGTTAATGAAGCACATCATGTACCGCAGCATCGTGCCTTCATATCTTCACTACTTAAGCCTTTATATGAATCCGGCTATCGTTACTTTGCAACAGAAATGCTAACAGATAATATTGATACGGTAAAGAAGAACGGTTACGTCAGCTTTCAACAGAACGGATTTTATCCGAATGAACCCGTATATGCTAATTTAATTCGAAAGGCAATTGAAATTGGATATACTTTAGTCGGTTACGAAGATACTGTGAACTGTGATTTTGACCCAGTAAATCCATTTCGCTGTTTAAATCAGCGAGAACAAAACCAAGCTAAAAACATAGCCAATCTAATCTTAAAGAATAATTCAAATGCAAAAATCCTTATACATTGTGGATACCAACATGCAGATGAAGTTGAACATCAATCACCTAAGGTCAAAACAATGGCAGCGCATTTAAAAGAGTTAAGCAATACCGATCCCTTGACCATTGATCAAACGGTTATGAGTGAACACAGCTTAGTTAATTTTGAAAACTCATATTACAGATATGTTCAAGATAGTTTAAAAATAAATTCACCAGCAATATTTAAAACGATTAATGGTTATTGGGTTGATGACACTAAACGCGGGTTTGTCGACATGCAAGTTTTTCATCCAAGGACAAACTATATAAACGGTAGACCAAACTGGCTCATTAAAGAAAATTACATCCTCACTTTACCGGATTTTGATATTTCCTCTTTTCCTTTTTTGGTACAAGCATTTAAAAAGTCTGATAAAACTAATGCAATTCCAATGGATCAGTTTTTAGTTGATTCAAGGAAAGAAAAAATTGCCGTAGCAGTACCCAAAGGGTATTATCGAATACGCATGATTAACAGCAAAGGCACTATTCATGAATTCGAAGTGAAAAATCCTTAGATATTATCGCTTATTCTAAGTCTTCACAATTAAAACGGAGACAAACATGAAAAACGAAAAAAAAGAACAGAAATTAGAACAATTCGAAGACTATAAACTCCAAAAGGCAAACTCAATTTCTGGCGGAAAAGCAAACACACTCTTGACAACACACGTGTGCCAAGGCGGTTGGGATGATATTACCGACTAATTAACTTAATCATGTAAAACCAAACTCTCTTAGAATAAGCGATATTTTTTATGATTCTTATTTTCAGCATAGACGGAGGTGATGGGTCTACATCCCCAGTAATGGATTGGATAACTTATCTTGGCGCTGATAGAATTAGAGTGAACGTTGGAAATCTTAATAAAGATGTAAAATTTTCAATACATTTAGAACCAAACGGTATTACTACTGAATATCGAAATATGGATATAAATTTTTCATCCAAAGAAGTTAGTGCCGTATGGTTTAGACGAGAAGAGCGAATGTTCAGCGGGCTTGATACATCGTCAATATCCAACATTCGAATCAAAGAATCAGTTGATAGATTTTTGCAACGAGAAGTAGAGGTCATTAAACAAGCTCTCTACTTACAATTTGACGATAAAGTATGGCTGTGTGATCCATCGTCGGGCAACCTTAACAAGATTAATGCTCTACAAAAAGCATGTGACGCAGGCATACGAATCCCAACCACTTTAATTACCAATAAGAGAACTGAATTGGAACGTTTTAAAAATAAACATAGAAAAATTATATGCAAATGCTTTAGACAAGGAGGTGTTATTCAGTTAGACGGCTCAACATATGGAATGCATACTGAAATACTGTCTGATGATATTATCTCTAGTACCGATGATGTTTTGTTTCCTGCTTTTGTACAAGAATACATTCCTAAAAAATACGAATTGAGGATTTTTTTTATTGAAAGTAACTTTTTTCCCATGGCAATTTTTTCACAAAACGACCCTCAAACATCAGTTGATTTTAGAAAATATAATTATTTAAAACCCAATCGAAATACTCCTTACATCTTACCTCACGAGATCCAAGAAAAATTAAAAACTCTTATGTTAAGCCTGAAACTCAATACGGGTTCAATTGATATGATCAGGGCAACCGACGGAAGTTACGTGTTTCTAGAGGTCAATCCTGGTGGGCAGTTTGGGATGGTCTCTGAACCGTGTAACTATTATTTAGAGAAACGAGTCGCTGAATATTTAATAAATCAATCAAAAAAATATTATGAGTCAAAAGTTTTTAGAAATTGATAAATTCATCAATGAGCCAACACTCATTTCAAAACTTCCAATAACATTTAAGCTACTTGAACAATCTACTTATGATCAATTAAGTACTATCTCTCCGGTACGAAGTGATTTTCATCAAGAAAATAATTATGGAATAAAATTTTTTTATAAAACAATTTCAAAGCCATTTAACAATCCTTTTTAATTTTAAACTAATGAGCGTTTTTTTTAAAATGCATGGCAACTGTATTCCGGTCAAAGGGGCAGTTAAAAGCGTAATATGCGATCTACAGCGTCATGAGCTAAAACAAATTTCAAATGACGTTTTCGAATTATTGGAGTTACTAAAGAATCACCCTGTAGAATATCTAAAGAATATTTACACTACTGAATTTATAGATGAATCGTTAGAGTTTTGTGTTACAAACGAATTCGGCTTCTACACTGAAGAGCCTTGGCTATTTCCAGAAATAGATTTGTCGTGGGATTCACCGTATCAAATATCAAATGCAATTATTGATTCAAGCAAACAATCAAAACACAACTATAAAAAAATAATTGACGAGTTAGATGAACTTGGATGTGAAACAATACAGTTTAGATTTTACTTTTGCCCTCAATTATCTTTTCTAAACCACATACTTCTTCTTACGCAGGTAAGCAGGCTAAAGTCCATTCAACTTATATTAAAAGATGAAAATTTAATAACTCAAAAAGAACTCGAAGAAGTATGCAGAGCTAACCCAAGAATTGAAAGCATTTTCTTACATTCATCACATCTTTTTAGGATCATTGATAAAATTGAAGGAAGTCACGCCAACATAATCTATTTTACTGATAGAATTGAATCGCATGATTCATGCGGAAATATTAATAAAATGTATTTTTGTATTAATATCCCAATGTTTACTGAAGCTCACAAACTGAATACATGTCTGAATCGCAAAATATCAATTGACGTTAATGGCGACATAAAGAATTGTCCTTCTATGACGCGTCACTTTGGAAACATACACAACACTTCATTACATAGTGCAATTATTCAAAAAGAATTTAAAGATTTATGGCTTATAAATAAGGATCAAATTGAAGTTTGTAAGATTTGTGAATTTAGATATGTTTGCACCGATTGCCGTGCTTTCATTACAGAACCAAGCAACATTTATTCAAAACCTTCAAAATGCACTTACGACCCTACTATTGGAAAGTGGTTAGATGAGACCCAATAAATTTAAAATGGCTACATAAATGAGGAAAGATGAAATCGTTTGTATTACTTGTCTTGCTTTCATTAAACCAAATATATGCGCAGTATTATCTCCCACCGGCAATTATGGATTCGATTCGGGATATTGATAGGTCACTATCTTCTGATCGTAACTATATAGCCGCTTTGAATCGGTTAAACCGAATTCATGCAATGCCACAATATGCCGGGCAGCCTATATTGTTTAATCATTGGGGCTTGTATAATTCTTTAGTGTCCGATTATTCGACGGCAATTGCTTTTTTTGACTCCATTGAGCTTCTTCGTCAGAGTCAACGCCGTACCACATCATTGCCGCCAACCGGTTTAACCTTTGATACAAGCCAAATACGCCCTTATCCCGCGATGGAAACCATACTTCGCCTTGCAAAGAATAATTCCGTCGTAATGATCAATGAGCGTCATCACATGCCTATGCATCGGGCTTTTATTTTGGAACTTCTGATTCGCCTCAAAGCGCTCGGATATACCCACTATGCTGCCGAAGGATTGCAAAATCACGATACAATCACAAGCCCTACAACATACCCTGCGATAGGAAAGACAGGATATTATGTAAATGAGCCTGTTTTTGCTGAATTGATACGAACTGCCATTCTGTTGGGTTATAAGATAGTCGCCTATGAAACAACAAGCTCGGCATCTCCCGAATCCGATCCTATCAAAAACCAAAATAAAAGGGAAAAAGAACAGGCTGAAAATTTGTACAATAAAACTTTGCTCCAAGACCCTCATTGTAAAGTTTTAGTCCATGTCGGTTATGGTCACAACGATAAAATGGGAGTTGGCGGCTGGATACCTATGGCATCCTACTTCAAAACTATAAGCGGCGTCGAGCCTTTGTCCATTGATCAAATTGAAATGTTTGAACACCGTGTTTCGGATTTTGAAAACCCCTATTACCGGTTTATTTCCGGCATGATTTCGCAGCCTACAGTTTTTATTGAAAAATCTTCGAGCACATCTTGGGCGCACCTGCAACCCGGCAACTTCGATTTGGGAATATGCCACCCCAAAGAAACTTATGTTCATGGACGCCCGACATGGAGAAACATAGCTAACCGCTATCGGATGTATGATCTACCCAACGAAAAAAGAACAATTACAAAAGGTTTACTCCAGGCGTTTTATCATGATGAGCCTACGGATGCTGTTCCAGCAGATCAGATCGTTTTTAATACCGGCACTTGGCAGACGATCCCGTGTTTATTATTAAGACCGGGGAAATATCGCTTCCGATTAATAAGCGGGGAAAGCGATGCATCATCGGAATGGGTGGATACGGTCAAATAATCATGAGCCGCTTTCCGATATATCTTCAGCATGACAAAATGGACTGCGGCCCGGCTTGTATCCGTATGATAACAAGATTTTTTGGACGTACAGTCAGCCCGGAAAAATTACGCTGCATCACCTATGCCTCCAAGGGAGGCACCTCTCTTTTGAATTTGTCGGAGGCCGCAGAATCTTTGGGTTTTAGAACATTAGCGGTCAAGGTATCTCTTCAAAAGCTTCAGAAAGCGCCTCTGCCTTGTATTGTGTTTTGGCAGCAGCGTCACTTTATCGTAGTCTATAAGATCGGTCGAAGATATATCCATGTTGCCGATCCGGCGCACGGGATTCTAAAATACCGTCACGCAGACTTCGTATCCGGATGGTATAGTGACCGATCAAATGAAGGCGAGGGTCAGGGCATCGCCCTGCTCTTCGAACCAACGCCGGCATTTTACGAATCGGAGGATGATTTTGAAAAATCGTCGAATCCCAATAAAAAGGGCTTTGGCCTTTTATGGCCGTATTTGCGATCGCATCACAAGCTGATATTTCAGCTCGGTTTAGGTTTTTTATTGGGAAGCATATTACAGCTCATATTTCCGTTCCTCGCCCAATCTATGGTAGATATGGGTATTCACAATCAGAATATCGGCTTTGTATATACCATACTGTTAGCGCAACTGATGCTTTTTCTCAGCCGAATAACAGTCGAAAGTATCCGGCGCTGGATACTCCTACATATCAGCACACGACTACAGGTTTCCCTCATATCCGATTTTCTGAGGAAGCTGATGCGTCTGCCTGTGGCTTTTTTTGATGCCAAACAAACCGGCGACCTGATGCAGCGCATAAATGACAGCCATCGGATAGAAAACTTTCTCACGGTGACTTCGCTCAGTTTCGTTTTTTCTATATTCAATCTTTTTATCTTCGGTGCCATTATACTTTTATACAGCCCTTTCATATTTCTGATTTTTACAACTTTCAGCGCCGTTTCGATAACATGGATCATGTTTTTTATGAAAAAAAGGCGTGATCTGGACTACAAACGGTTTGACCGTATGTCCGAAAACCAGCAGGGCATACTTCAGATCATCATGGGTATGCAGGAAATCAAACTCAGCGGATCGGAAAAGCAGAAACGATGGAAATGGGAATCGCTACAGGCAAAACTTTTTACCATTAGCCGTAAAGCACTGGGTTTGGGGCAGGTGCAGGAGACCGGCACGCTTTTTATCAATGAATTTAAAAACATTATGATCACATTCATCGCGGCCAAAGAAACGATAGACGGACATATCACGCTCGGTGCGATGATGGCGATACAATATATGATCGGTCAACTGAATGCACCTATTGATCAGATGATCGTTTTTTTGCAACACGCCCAAGATGCCAAACTGAGTTTAGAACGGTTATCAGAAATACATACCCACGACGATGAAGATCATGAAAGTGATAACAGCGCTCAACTTCCTCAGGAAAGATCCATAATGCTGGATCAGGTTTCATTTCAGTATGAGGGCCCTCACTCGCCCTACGCGCTCAAAGATGTCCACCTCCCGATACACGAAGGAAAAATAACGGCTATTGTCGGTGAAAGCGGTAGCGGCAAAACAACTTTACTTAAACTTTTGCTCAAGTTTTATATCCCGACAGAGGGAAAAATAAGCGTCGGATCGGACGCACTATCGCAGATCAGCGCTTCTTTTTGGCGTCAGCAGTGCGGCGTCGTCATGCAAGACGGGTATATTTTTTCGGATACGATCGCTCACAATATCGCTCCTGCGGATGAAACCGTAGATCACCGAAGGTTGATACAAGCCGTCGAGGTTGCTAATATTCGGACATTCATTGAATCTTTACCTCTGCGATACAATACTAAAATCGGAAATGACGGACTCGGACTCAGTCAGGGTCAAAAGCAACGCATTCTCATCGCCCGCGCAGTTTATAAAAATCCGCAATATTTGTTTTTTGATGAAGCTACCAGTGCGCTGGACGCTACTAACGAACGGATCATTATGTACAATCTTCAGCGTGTCTTCCAAAACAAAACCGTCGTCATCATCGCGCACCGACTCAGTACCGTGCGTAACGCCGATCAGATCATCGTACTGGAAAAAGGGAGTGTGGTGGAATCCGGCTCACATATTGAACTGACCCAACAACGAGGCGTTTACTTCGAACTGGTACGCAACCAATTAGAACTCGGGAATTAGAAGATGCCCAACGATATTGAACCCCTTGAACGTATCCACAGCGACAGTTATGACGACGTGATGAATTACGAGCCCCATTGGTTGATACGGAGGGGTTCGTTCATATTGCTATTGGTCATTATTTTTTTGATTACCGTCAGCGGATATATACAATATCCGGATATATTACGCGGACAAATCACGCTGATCAGCGATCAGCCCACATTGGAGGTTGTCGCGCAATCCACAGGCCGCGTGAAATTGTTTGTCAAAGATCGCGACTCAGTCAAGGCCGGGCAACCTCTGGCTATGATCGAAAACCCTGCCGACTTTGCTTCCATTCAGAAATTGCGCTTATTTTTAGATTCTGCATCTTCTCAAAGCGATAGTTACGTAATGATAGATACAGCGTTACAACTCGGAGAACTGCAGACTTTTTATTCGGAAGTCATGCAGAATTATAAAGAATTAGCATCGTTTAAAGAGATCAATTATGAAGTAAAAAAAATCAACTCCATTCGGCAACAGATCAGCGCCTATTATAATTTGGGCGACCGACTGGATGATCAGATCAAACTTCTGAAATTAGATGTGATGAAAGCCGAAAAAGATTTTGAAGTTAATAAATCTTTACATGAACGCGGACTACTTTCGGATGTCGAGCTCTCCGGTTATCAGTTCCAGTTAAACCAGAAGAAACTTGCGATGGAAGAAGCGCAGAAAGAAACTATCCGTAATTCGATCGTAGTTTCTGAAAATCTCAAAAACATATTAGACATGGAATTTCAAAATCAGGACAAAACGGCCCGGTACCTGATTCGCATACAGGAGTCACTGAGCAAACTCAAGAGCGAATTTTCAGCATGGGAAAAAAAATACTGGATAACCAGTCCCATTAGCGGTGAAGCCATCTACAATGATGTATGGACAGACGACCGATTTGTAAAACTGGGCCAGGAGATCATGACGATCAATCCGAAAACAAATCGTATTCGCGGACGCATAAAATATGAAGGCCCCGGACTCGGAAAAGTTGTTCCCGGACAGGAAGTTAAAATCAAATTAGAAAATTATCCTTTTCAGGAATTCGGTATCGTATCGGGCGTCGTGGAAAATATTTCAGCCGTATCCAAAGATAAATCTGTAGTCATACAAATCACACTCCCTCAACAATTAAAAACATCTTTGGGTGCCTTATTGGAATACAAACAAGAAATGCAAGGAACATCCGAAATAATAACCGAAAACAGCACGTTGCTCGAAAGAGTTTTTCAACAACTGCGCCAAATCACCCAATATCAGTAAATTAATTTGTATTTACTCGTGGTTTTCCAATACATAACTTCTTAATCTTATAAATTTGAAAACTATTTGATCTCCCATTGGAAAATCTCTATGATAATATCATGCGTGGTTACTTGATATAATCTACTAATCTGAAAAACAATCACCCCCTCTTTTTTGTTATCCCTCGCTCGTCTTTCACCGATTCATAACGACATAACCCCAACGATTTCATCGTTTGATAACCGACAAAAGTCATTTTTTACGATGATACGAATCATTCCAAAGTATTCGGATTTATAATAGACTGCTCTTAGTCGGGTGCCTTGTGCACGGCCGGCTATTGTCCAACCAACGAGGCTGTTATGTCCAATACCAAACGTGCGATGGTTACGCTGGACGGCAATGAAGCCGCCGCTTACGTAGCCCACAAACTCAGCGAAGTCATAGCCATCTACCCCATCACGCCGTCTTCGGCGATGGGCGAATTTTCCGATGAATGGTCCAGTAAAGGAAAAACCAATCTTTGGGGAACCGTGCCGCTCGTCATGGAAATGCAGAGCGAAGGCGGTGCAGCGGGAACTGTGCACGGCGCATTGCAGACCGGCTCACTCACGACGACATTTACCTCATCGCAGGGACTTCTGCTAATGATTCCCAATATGTATAAAATCGCAGGCGAACTCACCGCGACAGTATTTCACGTCGCGGCGCGGGCAATAGCTTCACAAGCACTTTCGATATTCGGTGATCACTCCGACGTGATGTCCGTTCGCGCTACAGGGTGGGCCCAACTGAGTGCGCATTCCGTACAGGAAGTGATGGATATGGCGCTCATCGCGCATGCTGCCACGCTTCGTGCACGGGTACCGTTCATTCATTTTTTTGATGGATTTCGTACGTCGCACGAAGTCATGAAAGTAGAACAACTTACCGACGAAGACATGCTCGCCATGATCGATGATCATCTCATCCGTGCGCATCGCGAGCGCGGTCTTTCACCGGAACATCCCGTCATGCGGGGCACGGCGCAAAATCCGGACGTATTTTTTCAAGGGCGTGAAGCCGCCAATCCCTATTATCAAAAATGCCCCGCGATCGTTCAGGAAACTATGGATCGTTTTGCGAAACGCACGGGCCGCGCCTACAAATTATTTGATTATTTCGGCGCTCGGGATGCGGAACATATTATCGTCGCGATGGGTTCGGGCGCTTTGACGGCACAAGAAACTGCCGCATTCCTGATCGGACAAGGCCATAAAGTGGGCGTGGTCAAAGTTCACCTCTATCGCCCGTTTTCGATCGAACATCTTATCGCGGCTTTTCCCAAAACCGTTCGCACGATCGCCGTGCTGGATCGCACCAAAGAACCGGGCAGCGCGGGTGAACCGCTGTATCAGGATGTCATCACGGCGCTTACGGAAACTTTTATCGACGGCAAATTGCCCTTTGCTATGCCCCGTGTGATCGGTGGGCGCTACGGCTTATCATCCAAAGAGTTTACGCCGGCCATGGTCAAAGCCGTTTACGATGAATTGCAAAAAACTCTTCCTAAAAATCATTTTACCGTAGGCATTCATGATGACGTATCGCATTTGAGCCTGGATGTGAATCCCGATTTTTCGATTGAACCCCAAGATGTCGTGCGGGCATTATTTTACGGACTCGGCGCCGACGGCACTGTCGGTGCGAATAAGAACTCCATCAAAATCATCGGCGAGGATACCGATAATTTCGCCCAAGGTTATTTTGTGTACGATTCTAAAAAATCCGGTTCTATCACCGTTTCCCATTTGCGATTCGGCCCGAAACCTCTGTTTTCCTCGTATCTGGTGACCCGTGCTAATTTTATTGCGTGCCATCAGTTTAGTTTTCTTGAAAAATACGATATGCTCAAATATGCCGTCGAAGGCGGTACGTTTTTACTCAATAGCCCCTTTGACGAAAATGAAGTGTGGGATCAATTGCCGCTCATCGCACAAAAAGAAATTACGGAAAAAAAATTACGCTTTTTTGTGATCGACGGTTACCGCGTGGCCAAAGAAACCGGCATGGGTGGACGATTTAATACTATCATGCAAACTTGTTTTTTTGCCATATCCGGCATTCTCCCGCGCGATAAAGCGATCGAAGCGATCAAACACGCCATTCAAAAAACCTACGGTAAAAAAGGCGATGAAATCGTACGCATCAACTTTAACGCCGTAGATCAGACATTGGCCAATCTCAAAGAAGTCAACTATGCCGGAAGACCTTTAACCGATCGTGCGATGCGACCTCCGGTGGATCCTCTGGCGCCGGACTTCGTCAAAGACGTAACCGGACGTATAATACTAGGCGACGGCGACACATTGCCGGTAAGCGCCATGCCGGCCGACGGGACATTCCCGACCAATACCGCACGTTGGGAAAAAAGAAATATCGCCCTCGAAATCCCGGTCTGGGATCCCGCCGTGTGTATCCAATGCAACAAGTGTGCATTGGTATGCCCGCACGCAACGATCCGCGCCAAAGTGTTTCCAGAAGCTGCGCTCGATGGTAAGCCGGAACATTTCAAAGCCGTACCATATAAAGGCAAAGAATTTCCCAACAGTCTTTATACCATACAAGTGGCCCCCGAAGACTGCACCGGCTGTGGCTTGTGTGTTGATGTATGCCCGGCAAAAAACAAACAGGAAACCCGCCTCAAAGCGATCTATATGCAGCCGCAAAGCCCGATTCGCGATCAAGAACGCATCCATTGGGAATATTTTCTTCGCCTCCCGGAAGCCGACCGTACACAGGTGCCGCTCAATACCGTCAAAGGTTCTCAGTTTTTACAACCGCTATTCGAATTTTCCGGTGCATGCAGCGGCTGCGGCGAAACGCCATATCTCAAACTGATCAGTCAGCTTTTCGGCGATCGCGCAATGGTCGCCAATGCGACCGGCTGTTCCAGCATCTACGGCGGTAATCTGCCTACGACACCTTGGGCGCAAAATAAAGACGGGCGCGGCCCGGCGTGGAGCAATTCGCTTTTCGAAGATAATGCCGAATTTGGTCTCGGTTTCCGTCTCACGGTAGACAAACAAACAGCGTTTGCACAAGAACTGCTCTATCGCCTCGGCGATTCATTGGATAAAGAGCTTATCACATCATTGATCGCGTCACCCCAAAAAACCGAAGCCGATATGCAAGCGCAACGCGCACGCGTTCAAGTTCTTAAAAACCGTCTTACTTCATTATCACATCCCGATGCCAAACGCTTACTCGACGTTGCCGATTTTCTTGTCAAAAAAAGCGTCTGGATTGTCGGCGGCGACGGCTGGGCCTACGATATCGGTTACGGCGGTTTGGATCACGTACTCGCATCCGGACGCAATGTCAATATCATCGTACTGGACACCGAAGTTTATTCCAACACCGGCGGCCAGGCGTCTAAATCCACCAATCGCGGCGCGGTTGCTAAGTTTGCCGCCTCTGGAAAACGTTACTCCAAAAAAGATCTCGGCCTCATGGCGATGAGCACCGGTCATGTTTATGTCGCACAGATCGCGATGGGCGCCAACGACGCACAGACTGTCAAAGCGCTATTGGAAGCCGAAGCTTACGACGGACCTTCGCTCATCATCGCCTATAGCCACTGCATCGCGCACGGTATTAATATGGGTCAGGGTATGCGCCAGCAAAAATCTGCCGTCGATTGCGGTCATTGGTTATTGTACCGTTTCAATCCGGATCATGTGTCACTGGGTCAAAACCCTCTCACATTGGATTCCAAAGCACCTACGCTTGCATTCAAAGATTATGCCCTGAGCGAAACACGTTATAAAATGCTGGCCATGACGGATCCGTCGGCATCGGAGAGTTTGGTCAAACAAGCGCAACAGGACATACTTCAAAAATGGCACTTCTACGAACAAATGGCGAAACTGCATTACAACGGTCAAAACGAAGAGAAACATTAGAAGTGAATTCAGAGTTCCGCATTCTACAAAATTTTCTTGAGGACGCACTATGGACTTAACCACCAGTTATCTCGGAATGACGCTCAAAAATCCGATCGTTCCTTCCGCTTCGCCTTTCTCCAAAGACATCGTGCAAATCAAACGCATGGAAGAGGCCGGTGCCGCCGCGGTGGTTTTACATTCATTATTCGAAGAGCAAATCGCTCATGATGAAAGAGAAATGTTTTATCATCTGCACCACGGTTCGGAAAGTTCGCCCGAAGCGCAATCCTATTTTGTGGATATGGATCGCTACAACCGCGGACCCGAATGGTATCTGGAGCATATTCATCGCGCCAAAGCCGCCGTGGGCATTCCTATCATCGCCAGCCTCAACGGATCTTCGCATTCCGGCTGGCTGGATTATGCCAAAAAAATCGAACAAGCCGGAGCCGATGCGCTGGAACTCAATATGTACTACATTGCGGCCGATATTGCTGAATCGGCGACCTCTATCGAACATCGTTATCTGGAAATCGCGCGCACTTTACGCCAAAGTCTTCGCATACCCATCGCGATAAAACTCAGTCCGTTCTTCACTTCCTTTGCACATTTTGCTAAACACATGGATGATTGCAGCATCAACGGCCTTGTGCTTTTTAATCGGTTTTATCAACCGGATATCAATCTGGAAACGCTTGAAGTAATGCCGAATGTTATCCTGAGTCAATCATCGGAATTACGCTTAGCTCTGCGATGGATCGCCATTCTCCACGGGCGCGTTCGCGCCGACCTGGCGGCGACAGGCGGCATTCATACGCATGAAGACGTTATCAAAGCATTACTCGCCGGTGCGTCGGTCACCATGGTTTGTTCCACATTGCTCAAAAACGGAATCGCACGTATCACGGATATTGTAAAAGGCATGGAAACGTGGCTCATCGAAAGAGAATACGAGTCGGTCAAACAATTGCAAGGCAGCATGAGTCAAAAATCCGTTTCCGATCCCACAGCCTTTGAACGGGCTAACTACATGCGGGCATTAAGCGGCTATAATCTGCCCAACGATCTTTTGTATCACAATTGACCACATCAGATCGAATCGTTTTCCATCATGCGTTTGAAATTATAGAGGTATCTGCGCCATCGCAGCTTATCATCGGTATAACGCAAGGCCAATAGTGAACGCTGTATCCACGTGTAGCCGCGAGTGCGGTGACGCAACGTAACACGCGTCGAATCACCCATATATTCCAGTCTGTATTCTAATGACCCTTTTTTCTCGGCATCTTCATAACCATACGTAAGCAAAATGCCGGGCCACGCTATCCTGTCCGTAAGAACAAATTCGCTTTTTTCTTCATCGATGATTTCACGCATCACATGCGCAGAATCATTGATCGGGTCGCTTCCCGCCCAATCTGTCCACCAGCTTTTCAAACGAGACGAATCTTGTAAAGCTTCATATACAAATATAGAAGGTTTGTAAATCACGGCTTTTGCTTTGTAGTCATGGTTGGGTTGAAACCAACCGATCATCCAAAACGATAAGACACACAATCCTAAAAACAGAACCGATGAAATAATACGATCGGTCTTCGGCGAAAGAGGCATTATTTATCTAATCCTAATTTTTTGCGATGGCGAAGGATAGTTCTGCGGATAATCGCTTCTTGCTCGGCGTTAAAGCCGGTGTAATATTTCGCACGATATTTTTTTTGATCGGGGCATTCGCCGTTATGATGCATGATATTTTGCCCGCCGTCTTCCGTCAACGTCGAATCGCAAATATGACCTAAACCAAACGCATGTCCCATCTCATGCTCTTCCAGCGAACCTTTGTGGCCGAGCGCCTGATAATCAATAAACACTACCGGAACGCCGCCATAAGTTGCACCGCGGCTCCGTCGCGAACGCCAGCCTTGGGCATCCGTGTAAGAATCAAAAATAACAAAGTTAACCGCTCGCGGATCACGCAGTTTCGTATCGGCACATTCTTTATATAAATTGGCCCAGCGCCCGATATACATGCCTTCATTGGCGGAATCAACAAATGAGCACGCCGTGTTTTCGATGTCATCAAAAAAAGCCGCTGATTTAAAGCGAAAACGCACTAACGGACGTTTATCTTCGGTAACAAAATAAGTATTCAGTATCTCAATCTCGCGATGCATTTGCTCCAATGTTGCAACAGCGGCCACTTCTTCCGATCCGTCAATCACCACAAAATGAACAGGAAACTCCGGCAATGTATCTTGTGTTGCAGCAGGTTGAACTGCAAAAAAAATAAAAAAGAACAAAAATATCATATTCGTCATCTGTTTTATTTTATTTATTTGAGTCGGTCGTTTTTACAACGTAGCGCATGATAGGGCGCGTTTTGGACCGGCGTGCAACTTCCTTGAACCCGGCTTTGACAAAAGCCGAAGTCAACCCTGTCCATACAAATGGCGCGGGTACACCGGCATCATACGGATCACTGGGATACGCTTCTAAAATTTGAACCCCCATCTTTTTAGCCGATACGATGACTTGCCGGATGAGTTTTTCCGACAAACCTTGTTTACGATAATCTTTGTGAATAAAAAAACATGAAATTGACCACACGGGTTTTTCATCAACGGGTTTGAAAATGCGTGAAGCCGCAAGCCGTATATATTCCTCCCGCGGTGCAAATGCGCACCATCCCACCGGAATAACGTCTTTGTACATGATCAAACCGATTGGTAATTCTTTTTTAACCAATCGTTGCATGGCTTTGCGATTGCCTTCGCCTTTATTTTTTTGAAACTCCGCGTTAGACATGCGCCAAACCATACACCAGCATCCTCCGCATGCGCCGCGTTCACCAAACAGCGCGGCAAAATCATTCCATGTTTGTGGTGTGAGATGTTCGAATTTGTAGGACATAACCATCAACCGTTAACTTAAGTTTCCATGCATCAAGCGTTAGCTTGGAGGAAAAAATTGCGTTATTCGATTAAAATCAGGCATTAAACTTTTTTTTAGCGCAAACATCTAACCGTCGATACACGTACAAGCCTTATAAAAACAATAGGATTAAAAATTGCATTTTTAATTTAGTGTAAATATATTGTTTTTCAAAGTACTTACTTAATGGATTGAAGCGGAATTATACCATGATCGAAGCGAAATTTTACCGTAAAGAAGCCGATCATATCGTCTGTGAACTATGCCCTCGTATGTGTAAAATACAGGAGGGTGCGGAGGGCGACTGCTGGGGATATAAGAATATTGACGGTAAATTGTACTCTTTTAATTACGGTAAAATTGTTACAGCCGTTTACGATCCGATGGAGAAAAAACCATTTTTCCATTATTACCCCAATTCCACCATTTTATCGCTGGCACCTAACGGTTGCAACATGCGTTGCAAATTCTGCCAAAACCACGATGTGGCATTGAACAAAAAAGAAACAAAAGATATATCTCTGCAAACGATCTTGGATTATTCCGGAAAGAGTCATTCTATCGGCGTGGCTTATACGTTTACGGAACCTTTGATATGGTATGAATTTCTGATTGACTCCATGCGTAAGCTGAAAGGTATCGGACAGAAAAATATCTTGATTACCAACGGATATTTGAATCAAAAACCTATCGAAGACATTATTCCGTACATTGACGCGATGAACATCAGCGTCAAATCTATGAACCCGGAAACGCATGAACGATTAACGGAAAGTAAACTAGAAATTGTACTCAATTCCATCAAATCCGCATTCGGGAAAACGCATTTGGAATTGACGTACTTGTTGATCCCCGGTGAATCCGACAGCACGGAAGATGTCGGCAACTTTGTTGATTTCGTTGCGGGAATCAACAAAGACATACCTGTACATTTTAAACGTTTTTTTCCACACCACAAAATGACCTCACAACCCATGACG
Organism: bacterium; assembly: GCA_013360215.1. Lineage (NCBI taxonomy): Bacteria > bacterium. The sequence goes on from JABWCP010000018.1 coordinate 17,059, forward strand.
CCCAATGAAACGATGGTGCGAACATACAAACTGGCTACACAAAAGCTGAGTTACGTATATTTGACGGATACGGACATTGACGGTGTCTCGGATACATTCTGCCCCAACTGTAAACGTTTGATCATCAAGCGGCGCGATTACCAATCCAATCTCGGCGGTATGCGCGGTTCCAATTGTAAATTCTGCGGCCACCGCATTTTCATTAAATTTTAAAGTACGGGAGAAATTTCATTTTGCGCAGTTTCTTTATCGCTTCGTATTCAAAAAACATCTTTCATGGCTTCATAATTTTTCTTGTTTCACTTACATCATGCGATGACCATCTAAAAGATGTCGGCATGGAAGTTATTGACCGCGGTACCTCGACCGGTACTTTCAAAACGGATACATTATACGCCGATGACATAGAGCGAATCACTTCATTTGTTGATTCAATTCCCGTATCAGAAACCAATCGCCTATATCTTGGAACATACGGCTCATACGATTTTCGTATGCTAATGTATTTCGCTATGCCGTCCGAAGAAATTACTGATGAAAACGGCAATGTCATTCCGGTTGACAGCATGAATATTACCGAAAATTCACAGATCAGGCTTGTAGGTTCAAAATACTATGGATCTGCTGGAGCCATTACAGCACAACTCCATACTATTCAAAAAAACTGGTCATCCAGTGACTTGTATTGGAGTCGTTTTGAGAAAGGTACAGATTACAACACTACACCAGCTTCCACTCAAACATTCAGCGCTCTTAACGAATTTGACACCGTAAGAATTTCCGTACCCAAAGACACAGTTATTCAATGGCTTAAAACACGAAATGATACAAGTACTACCGTTCCTAAACGCAATCGTGGTGTTATCATTGATTTTGACGCCGCATCTAATTTTATTCAGCAATTTTACAGTGCACGCGTAACAACCGTTTCCGGAGGAATCGCAACTCTTGACTTCGAAAAAGCACCGAGATTGGAAATAAAATATTCATGGGCGATTGATCGAAATAAAAACGGAGTTTACGACGGCGACAACGAGTTCGGTTCTAGTGTTTTTTATGTTGCACCGGTTTTCATTAGCGGCGTATATAGTGGCGGTTATCATGGATTTGTATATAGAGATAGAAATCCTCAACCAGTTAACACAATTACCGTTGGCGGGGGGCTTCCTTATCACTCGGTTTTGAAGTTTAAGACGGATAGACTCCCTAAAAACTTAACCATAAATTCAGCTTTTCTTATTATGCACACCGATCCTGTTGGAAACTTATATCGTACTACAGGCGACTCGATTGTTATACGGAGTTATTTTTCGCTATCGGATACCAGTGATTGGAAAGCCGGTGAAATGAATGTTGATGAAGCTATATCTTCCAGCGATAATACCCGTGATGACACTTTACGGCTAAATATTTCTGATATGCTACAATCATGGGCGACTAACCCAAAAAGTAATTTGGGGCTTATGCTTACAAATCAATTCTCGTTGAACGGTAACTTTAATCCGTTATATCGCGTCCGTTTTTATAATAATCCGTCCGATCGCGATAATTCTCCAAAAATAATCATTTACTATACTCAGTCACCGCAATAAAAGAAATCCCTTATGCGATATACCGCTATTCTAGCATTAATGATTCTTGTAAATTTGGCGCCTCCGGCTGCTTATCCAGGTGGTTCTTCATATTCTGCGACCACTTATGGGCTTTACGAATACAAACCAAACCCCAGATCGCTCGGTATGGGCGGAGCGGGTTTAGCCATTCCAAGCTACTATACGCTTAATATGCAAAACCCGGCCACATTACTCGGGATTCCGATGACACGTTTTGAGCTAAACATGTTTGCCGAATGGAATCAAGCCAGTAACGGCGCTGCCAAAAATTTTTCCAATCGCGCTACCATCAACCATGTAGCATTTGCGTTTCCCTTTGGGAAAACTTTAGTCGCAGCGATTAATCTCTCGCGTGTAACAAATGTCAATTACGAATTTTCCACACCGAATTTGATCTTTGAAGGTGAAAAATATACCGAAACTTTAATCGGAACAGGTGGGCTTCAACAACTTGCCTTTACCGGAGCAGGCAAAATAAATCCCAAGTGGACCATTGGCGCATCGTTGCAGTATCTCTTCGGCACCATAAAAAGAGAATGGGGCATTAACTATAACTCGGATGAATTAGTTGATACGCGCGACGTAAGACATCAAAACATGAGCGGCGGTCGTTTGGTCATCGGAGGCCTTTATCAACATAATGAGCAATGGAATTTTGGCGGATTCCTGTCAATGGCCGGAAAAATATCCAGCGATGTACGTGTGGTCGGTACTTACCGCGATACGACTGTATCCTATGAACAAAGCTTGAATTACCCTACAGAAATCGGATTTGGCGCGTCTTATCGGTGGACGAAGCGCTATTTATTGGCGACTGATATTGTTTACGGAACATGGGGATCGGTTAAAGAATTTAGTCCCACGCAAAAAAACAGAAACACCGTTCGTTGGTCCGGCGGCGTCGAAAGACAACCATCGAATGCTTTTTCAGCTCCATGGTGGGATAAGAATTATTACCGCTTCGGCCTTATGATCAACAATTTGTATGCAACCAATACAACAGGAAACCACGCCAGCGAAATAATGTTTACTTTGGGTATTGGAATGCCGTTTAACCGCGAACGCAGCAGTTTTGATTTGAGTTTAGAAGCGGGACAGCGCGGACAAATCGCGGATAATAAAGTCCGTGACCGCGTTTATCGCCTGACATTATCTTTTACCGGTGGTGAGCGTTGGTTTTTGAATCGCCAAAAACGAAAACGTGATTAAAACTTTTTTGTACATTTACGTATAAACATTTGCACGAATGTACACAAAACAGAAACGGAGGAACTCACTTGAAAAAAATTATTTTGATCTTCATATGTGCTGCATCCGCTGCTTTTGCTCAAGAATCAAGCCCGGCTACGCCTTATCAGCATCGTCAGCTTGTTAACGTACCGACCGCAGGCATGCTCAACAAAGGTAATTACGAAATCGGAATGCGCCTTTTCGCTAATGGCGGCGTGCTTTCTAATATTGGTGTCGGTATAACGGATCGTTTTATGATCGGTATTTCGTATGGCGGAGAAAAAATTATCGGCTCCGGCAAAGTTAATTTTAACCCACTCCCGGGTGTCGATGTACGCTACCGTGCCGTTGACGAATCAACAGCCGGCCCCGCGGTAACACTTGGCTTTAACAACCAAGGTTTCGGTCCGTATTACAAATCGGTAGATACGGTCAAAGTAAACCGTTACACGCAAAAATCACGTGGTCTTTTTATCACGGCCAGTAAAAATTATGCCTTTGCCGGAAACTTAGGAATTCACGGAGGCATTTCGTGGTCGGTCACTGAAAAGAAAGATAAAGACAATCAACCGGCTTTTTTTGTCGGTGTTGATAAAAGTATCAATGACGAATTAACAGCCGTTTGGGAATACGACCTCGCGCTCAATGACAATAAAGACATCATAGGGCACGGACGCGGTTATATGAATGTTGGTGCAAAACTCAATTTTGGTCAAAAAGTAATGGTCGAATTTATAATGACCGACATTCTCAACAACAGTAAAGATATCGGTAAGTTCTCCCGTGAGTTACGATTATCGCTCATTCACGCATTCTAAAACTGTACTGGATAACAACTCTTCTATAAAAGCAGAGCTAATGGCTCTGCTTTTTTTATTGAAAAAAGATTAATTCTTGTTTTTTACTTTAGAGTTTTTTCATCAACCACCGATCTACCGACCATAAACCACCACCCCTCATAATGAGAACGATCATTATAACAATGACCAACAAGTGAAATTCAAATCCTTCCCCCCGCTTTTCACTATACCAATTCATATAAAACCCCCAACGACCGTGCACCAGTAGGATAGCTCCGATCATTACCGATAAAATGGACGCCGCCATGAAGCGTGTTGCAGCGCCGGCAATAAGGCATATCGCTCCTAACGAATCAGACAAAATAACCAACAAAGTTACGACGTACGGCATACCAAACCATGCTTCAAAAGCTTGCATTGTTGCTGTCACACCGTGCCCGCCAAACCAACCCAAAAGTTTTTGTAGGCCGTGCATCAGAATAACCGACCCGGAAACTATGCGCAAAACCGTCAGCGCCAAATCATCTGATGTTTCAATCATTTTTTTAAACATAATACGAGTCTTTCCGAATTAAAATGTATTGTCTTACGTAATTAATTTTACGAGATTTTGTTAAATGAGTTTCCTGTGCATTGACACATCACAATCATCAGAATTTGCTTTAAAACTTGAGGGTTATGCGCGAAACTCGTATCATCAGCACAAGTTTAATATCAGAAACTCAATATTATGGCTCAAAAAATTCTTATCGGCGTGGTTATGGGAAGTGATAGCGACTGGGAAGTGATGAAATATGCGGTAGAACAACTCAAGGCATTCAAAATCCCATATGAAGCGCGCGTGGTTTCAGCTCATCGTACACCGGAACTTCTCTTTTCTTATGCGACTTCCGCTCAAGAGCGTGGATTGCGTTGTATTATTGCCGGAGCCGGTGGAGCTGCCCATTTACCGGGCATGTTAGCTTCCAAAACTATTGTCCCGGTTTTAGGTGTGCCTGTACCTTCGCGATATTTAAAAGGCCTGGATTCGCTTCTTTCGATTGTACAGATGCCCAAAGGTATCCCCGTGGCTACGTTTGCGATCGGTGAATCCGGCGCCGCAAATGCGGCTTTACAGGCCATAGCCATCTTGGCAACGACGGACGACGCTTTAGCAAAAAAACTTTCTGCTTTTCGCGAATCCCAGACCCGAAAAGTTTTACAACTCAAGTTGCCAAAATAATTGTATAACACACATCCATTAAAAAAACTTCTCAAGATTCATAATACATGATTAAACCCGGCTCTACTCTTGGTATGCTCGGCGGCGGCCAGCTTGGACGCATGTTTACCATGGCCGCTCATGCGATGGGATATCGCGTCATCGTGCTTGACCCGGATCCGCAGAGTCCTGCGGGACATATCGCTGATCGCCATCTCACGGCCGATTATCACGAGGCTGAAGCCCTTCATATCTTACGTACGGAGTGCTCTGCCATTACTACGGAGTTTGAAAACGTACCGGCCGACACGCTTGAAATATTATCACATCATTGCTTTATCCGCCCATCCGCTAAAGCCGTTTCCGTTACACAAGACCGATTGCACGAGAAATCATTTTTACGTATTCATCAAATCCCGACGAACAAATTTGCTGCGATACGCACAGAGTCAGATATAGATGAAGCCGTACACTTTGTCGGTCTACCCGCAATTCTCAAACGTAATCGTTACGGTTATGACGGCAAAGGGCAATACCGTGTTCGTACGATCCAAGATGTCCGGGATGCTTTTCGTGCCATGCATGATGCACCGTGCATTCTTGAGGAAATGCTCAATTTTGAAAAAGAAGTATCCGTTGTACTTGCCCGCGCGGTAGATGGAAGCATCACAGAATATCCAACCGGCGAAAACATACACGAAAACGGGATATTAGATATGACGATCGTGCCGGCACGTATCACGGAGGCAACGGATACTCAGGCACGCACCATCGCGCGACAGGTCGCTGAAAAATTGGATTATCATGGCGTACTTGCCGTTGAAATGTTTGTCATGCCGGATGGACGCGTATTGGTCAACGAAATGGCACCCCGCCCTCATAATAGCGCGCACTATACGCTGGATGCATGCATTACGGATCAATTCGAACAGCAAGTACGCGTACTTTGCGGTTTACCGGCAGGTGATCCTACTTTATTAACTCCTGTTGTGATGGTGAACCTTCTCGGTGACCTTTGGGGAAGCCAACAACCGCACTGGGAAAAACTTTTTTCACATACACACGTAAAACTTCATTTGTACGGAAAATCCGAAGCCCGGCCAGGGCGAAAAATGGGGCACTTTAACATACTGGATCGCAACATCGAAAATGCCATCGCACTTGGACGCCAACTCAAAAAGGATATCGCTTATGAAACGAGGTAAGTTTTTTCTCTTTACCGGATTGTCCATACTGCTTCTCTTCATAAGCGCCTGTCAAAAAAAGAATGCACCGATCATAACCGATGCCGCTTACGTACAGGAGATCAACGCATGGCACGCGCTACGGGAAGCCAATCTGAAAAAAGAAAAAGGATGGCTCAATTTAGTCGGATTGCATTGGCTCAAAGAGGGCGATAACACGTTCGGAAGCGATTCCTCCAATCAGCTTATTTTTCCTCCGCAGGCACCTCCATTTGCCGGAATTTTTACTCTTCAAAAAGGAGTCATCACATTAACTGTAAAAAAAGATGTCATCATAACCGCTGACGGCAAAACAATTTCTTCTTCCGTTTTGAAAGATGACTCTGACTCACTAATGACGCGCCTGGCGATGGGTTCCTTTCGTTTTTATGTGATCAAACGAAACGGCGAATACGCCATTCGTCTCAAAGATTTAGAAAGCCCTTTGCTAAAATCGTTTCAAGGCATTGATCGTTACACCGTTGATAAGAACTGGCAAACGCATGCCACAATTAAAAAATACGATCCGATGAAAATAATCCTAATACCTACCATTTTGGGAACCGTGGATTCGATGAAATGCCCCGGGCTTTTGACGTTTACGATAGATGATCAAACCTATACACTCGAACCGGTATTGGAAGATGGTTCGGATGACTTATTCATTATTTTTGGTGACCGCACCAACGGATCGGAAACTTACGGCGGCGGTCGTTTTCTTTACTCCAAAATGCCGGCTCATGGCGATTCGGTCATCGTAGATTTTAATAAAGCCTATAACCCGCCCTGCGTATTTACGGATTATGCCACCTGCCCGTTGCCGCCTCTACAAAACAAACTGCCGATACCGATAAAAGCCGGCGAAAAAATGTGGGGCCATAAAAAACATTAAATATGCCACATACATTCGTTAAAGGTCAGGGTAGAGTTTGACCGAACATTCTGGGCAAATGCCGTGTGTAAATTGCGCACCCGAATGCCGCTCTACATATTCTTCGATCCTATTCCAGTAACCTTTATCATCGCGAATTTTTTTGCACGACGCACAAATCGGTAACATGCCTCGAAGAGTTTGAACAAGTTCGAGGCTTTCCTGCAATTCGTGAATCAATCGCTCTCTTTCACGTTTATCCTGTAAGCGTTCTAATTCGGCTTCGGCACGTGATGCAAAAATTTTCAAAATACTGGCTTTAATTTCCGCATCTAAAATAGGACGCGTATCCAAAAGCGCCAGATGGCCGACTATTTCTCCGTTTGATTTTTTCAAAGGAATGCCGATATAACTCGTCGCTCGTATTTCAGAAAGCTCTTTTTCGAGAGGAAATTGAGCCGGCAAATCCTCCGTATAACACTGCAATCCGCCATGAATGACCATCTGACAAGGTGTATGGGTAATATCATATTCGAAATTTTTTCCGTAATCCATCCCGATCCAATGTGCAATGGTACGCAGTCTGCTTTTTTCTGAGTTTGCGCATTCCGTAACCATCGCAAACTCCATTTGTAAAACGGAACTGAGGTTGCGAACCAACGATTTAAAAAAATCATCACCGATCTTTCCGTAAGTAGCTTCAGCGATGGCATGAAAATATTCCTGCAGCGATATAGACATGTTAAATTCCTATATTTGCTTGGTTGTTGATTGCTCTCTTCCAAAAATAACTTCCCATTGAGCAATTGGCAAGCAACTATATCGGTAGAATTAGATATAGGCCTTTGCTTGCTATTTTTGGGTCTATTGCTTATTTTTGCGCGCTAAAAAAATATCAATATTTGGATTAACAAAATGAAGCGCATAGCCGTAATTCCCGGAGATGGGATAGGAACTGATGTAATAAATGAAGCACTAAAAGTCATTGAAGCGGTCCAAACGCGTAAGCCGATGGATATCAAGTTGACCACGATGGATTATGGCGCCGAAAAGTATCTGAAAACCAAGGTAACGATGCCGGAAGAGCAATACGATGATTTCCGGAATAACTACCACGCCATTCTCATGGGCGCGTTCGGTGACCCGCGTGTTCCCGGTAACGAGCATGCAAAAGATATTCTTCTAGGTACGCGCTTTAAACTGGATCTCTATGTCAATTTCCGTCCTGTCAAATTGTTGGATGAGCGGTTTTGCCCTCTGAAAAATAAAACCGTTCACGATGTCAATTTTACGGTTTTCCGTGAGAATACGGAAGGTCTCTATGTCAGTGTTGGCGGTATTTTCAAGAAAAACACTCCCGATGAAATCGCCATTCAAGAGGAAGTCAATACACGCAAAGGCGTGGAGCGCATTATCCGTTATGCGTTTGAATTTGCCTCCAAAAACGGACATAAAAAAGTCGCCATGGCGGACAAAAGCAATGCGATGACATATGGTCATAACCTTTGGTATCGTTGCTTCTTTGAAGTGGCCAAAGAATATCCGCAAATCCAGGCCAAACATTTTTATATTGATGCCCTCGCCATGATGATGATCCGTGAACCGGAAATGTTTGAAGTCATTGTTACCAATAATTTATTTGGCGACATCATTACGGATATCGGAGCACAGCTTCAAGGCGGTATGGGCCTTGCAGCTTCAGGTAATATCAATCCGAATGGCGTTTCCATGTTCGAACCGGTACATGGTAGCGCACCGGACATTGCCGGTAAAGATATCGCCAACCCTGTGGCTTCTATTCTGACAGCCGAAATGATGCTTCGTCATCTCGGATTTACTACTCAGGCCGATATGATCGACCGCGCTGTACGCGTCGCCATACAAAAAAACAAGTTAACCAAAGAACTGGGCGGCACCGAAGGAACAAAAGCCTGCGGTAATTTTATTGCTGAAGTGATTCGCGCTGAAAATTAGAAGATTTACTTTCTCTTTCAATCGTGTATGTATCGTACACTTATGTAAAGTAATTAGGGGCAGTATGAAAAAGGAATTCAGGGAATTAATCCTGTGGTTACTCATCCTCGTGGTGGTAACCGGAGGATTTTACGCTTGCGGTTAACCCGCACTTACAAATTTTCATCAAAAAACAGGCTTCTCGTCCGGTAATAATCTGTTATAGTATTACCGTTGATAATGCATTGCTAATTTTAGATATTCCTCTGAAAATTTTCAGAGGAATTTTTTTATGATCCTTCTCACCGGCGGCGCGGGTTTTATCGGCAGCGCCATGTTACGTAAGCTCAACGATCTGGGACATGATAAAATCATCGTGGTGGATAATCTGGGAACCAGCGATAAATGGAAAAATCTTATCGGTAAACGCTTTACCGATTATCTTCACAAAGATGAATTCCTGCGATTGCTAGACAATAAAGCCTACTTTGATGATACGACAGCGGTTATCCATATGGGTGCCTGCTCGGCCACGACGGAACAAGATGCCGATTATCTTATGCGAAATAATTATCACTACTCCAAACGCGTAGCACGTTGGGCATTGGCACGCAACGTACGTTTTATTTATGCCAGCAGCGCGGCTACCTACGGCGGCGGCGAATTAGGCTTTACCGATAACGATGCGCAAATGCCCTCGCTCAAACCTCTGAATAAATATGGTTATTCCAAGCACATTTTTGATCTTTGGATTTTACAGGAGCGATTACAATCCCGGGTAGCCGGTTTAAAATTTTTTAACGTGTTCGGCCCAAACGAATATCACAAAGGCGATATGCGAAGCCTCGTAAACAAAGCCTTTTATCAAGTTTTAGAAAGCGAAAAAATTCGACTCTTTAAATCTCATCGACCGGATTACGCGGATGGCGCTCAAGTCCGCGATTTTGTATACATCAAAGACACGGTAGATATCATAGCTTGGCTCTTAGAATACCGCGATGTAGGTGGGATTTTTAATCTCGGGACAGGAAAGGCTCGTTCGTGGAATGATCTCGCAAAGGCTGTGTTTCATGCAATGAACAAACCCGTGTTAATCGAGTATTTTGATATGCCGGAGATGATTCGCAATGCATATCAATACCATACGGAAGCAACCATGAAAAAACTACAAGATGCCAGTTGTCCGATTCGATTTCGAACACTTGAGGAGTCGGTGAAAGACTACGTACAGAATTATCTTTCTAGCAATGCTTATTTATAGTATTTAATTTTATAGTATCCAATAAAATCATTACGATTTATCGGACAAGAGATCGTTGATTTTTTCGCGAAATTTCGACACCTCGATAGGTTTGCTGACGTAGCTGTCACACCCTGCTGCTAAAATTTTTTCCTCATCCCCTTTCATCGCGTGCGCCGTCAATGCAATAATGGGAATATGCTTCAACGCCGGATCCGCTTTGAGAGTTCGCGCGACCGCATAACCGTCCATTTTAGGAATTTGAATATCCAAAATAATCAAATCCGGTTTGTACTGTGCAGCGCGTTCCAAGGCTTCTTCACCGTTACCGGCGCTTACGATCGTATAAGCCGGATTTTTGATCGTACGTTCCACAAGCCGCATATTGACTTCATTGTCTTCCACCAGCAGTATTGTTTTTTGCTTTATCATGAATTACTCAGCGCTCCTGTTTTCGGGTGGATTCGTCGAATTTCTTCTATTAAATCTTCCGTTTTGTATGTTGCTTTTTGCATCAATGCACGTACATGCATACGCAGCCGTTCGCGTTCTTCGGCCGTCAGGTCTTTAGCCGTCAAAATAATGATGGGTATTTCACGCAGCGTTTCTTCATTACGCATAGCTTCTACTACTTCAAAACCGGACATTTCCGGCATCATCAGATCCAGCAGCACCAGATCAATCGCCGCGCCGTGCATCATAACAAGCGCCTCTCTGCCGCCATGCGCACGCAAAACACGGAACCCGTTTTTATACAAAAAACTTTCAAGTATGCTCAGCGCATTCGGATCGTCATCCACGATGAGTATCTGACGAATTTCGCCTGTGATACGGCGCATGCGCAACTGGCCTATACGATGGATCAAGCGCTCACGATCAATCGGCTTGGTAAAATAATCTTCCGCTTTAAGACTGTAGGCCAACTCTTTATTCTCTGCTACCGACACGATAAATACCGGAATATCCGACGTATCGGCATCATTTTTTAATTCCTGCAGTATCTGCCAGCCGTCTTTGCCGGGTAACATAATGTCCAGTGTAATGGCCATCGGCTTGAGTCGCCGCGCTTCTTCCAGAGCTTCTGAGCCGTTGCGCACATGCGCAACACGATAACCGGCTATTTCAAGATAGCGTCGGAGCAGGCTGGCCGACTGTGGATCATCTTCGATCATCAAAATCAATGATTGATGCGTAAGATCCACCGGCATTTCCGACATAACTTCTTGCGAGGATCCTGCAACGGCGCGCGGGATGGTAAAACGAAATGTGCTACCGTGATGGATTTCACTTTCGACGCTGATTTTGCCGCCATGCATTTCGATCAATCGCCGACACAACGCCAAACCAAGCCCCGTGCCCTGCTCCGCACGGGCATGGCTTCCATCAATCTGCCGAAACTCTTCAAAAATCAAATCCAGATTTTCCGGCGCAATTCCTTTTCCATGATCATGTACGGCGATCTCTACCATATCAATCTCATCGGTATTCAACGCTTTTGATGTGACGATGATCGCACTGTCGTGCGGAGAAAACTTGATCGCATTGGACAATAAATTAATCAGAACCTGTTTGATCTTGTTTTGATCGGCGTACACAGCCGGCGCATTGGTATCTAACTGCCATGACAGCGTTTGATTTTTTCTATTCAAAAGCGGAGCCATCGTATGGTGAACCGATTCCAACAACTCCTCCATAATAAACTGTTGTGGAAAAAGCTCCATTTTCCCGGCTTCGATTTTGGATAAATCAAGTATATCATTGATTAACATCAACAAGTGGCGACCGCTGTCATGAATGTCACTGAGATTTTGAAGTTGATCCGCATTTGCCGTATGCCGCATTTCGTCAATAAGCAATTCTGAAAATCCAATAATAGCATTCAACGGCGTTCGCAATTCATGACTCATATTGGCCAAAAATTCTGATTTCAGGCGATCGGTTTCCATGATTTTGGCATTCATCTCGCTGAGATCTTTTGTACGCTCGGCCACTTTTCTTTCGAGCAACTCTTTGATTCGATTTACGCGATTGAGGCGTGAACGGTAGAACGAATACGCCACAAGAACAATGACCAATGATGCAAGAATGCGAAACCATACCGTTTTATAAAAAACAGGAACCACCGTAACCTGCACGGCGATACCTTCATTGTTCCAAATCCCATCGTTATTGGACGCTTTGACCCGAAATGTGTATGTGCCACCATCCAAATTAGTATAACCCGCATACCGGCGCGTGCCGCAGTAAATCCAGTCTTCATCAAACCCTTCCATTTTGTACGCGTATTGATTTTTTGTAGGCGCCGTAAAATCCAAAGCGGCAAATTCGAACGAAAATGCATTTTCTTTTTGACCCAAGGTCACTTGATCCATCGCGGCTATCGCACCTTGAAGGCGAAGCGGTTTATCAAAAATTTTAAACGCCGTCAGTACGACCGACGGTACATGCGTATTATCTTTGATTTCTTCAGGAAAAAACGCATTGAATCCGTTGACACCACCAAAAAACAATTCGCCGCTTTTACTTTTATGAAACGAAGAACCGTTAAATTCGTCGGCCTGTAATCCGTCATTCGGGTTATAGTTTCTGAATTTTTGGCCGCGTGGGGCAAGCGGATCAAACCGTGCAAGTCCGCGATTCGTCGAAAGCCAAAGGAAGCCTTTATTATCTTCTAAAACTCCCAATATGACTTCGTTGGGTAAACCATCTTTAGGTGTGTATCTTTCAAAACTGTTTCTTTGATGGTTCAAACGGTTCAATCCTTCAGTTGTACCGATCCACAATGCGCCATTACGATCTAAACACAACGAAGAAATTTTATTGGAACTAATCGAAGACGGATTACGAGGATCGTGCGTATAACGCGTAAACGTCATCGTTCGCAGGTTAAGACTATTCAGTCCATTGTCAAACGTACCGATCCATAAAATACTATCCTGTACAAGCAGCGCATAGGTGTCATTGGAACTGATACTTTTTCCGTCCGGGCCATCGTATTGATATGACGTAAAAACATTTTTTTTACGATCAAATCGGTTGAGTCCACCACCGCGTGTAGCGACCCACAGAATGCCATCATGATCTTCCACGATACTACGCACACGATTGTTATTAATTGAAGTTGGGTTTTTTGGATCATGACGGAAGTGCGTAAAACGGTCCGTCGCGAAATCATAACGCGACAAACCGCCGCCGGACATACCAAGCCAAATTTCGCCGTCACGCGTTTCGTAAATTGTCCAAACGCGTTCAGCGCTTAATCCGGATGCATGTAATTTATTATAACGCCAGTTTTTCCAGTTACCGGTTTTTCTATCCAAACGATTGAGACCGTCATTAGTACCTACCCATAAATAACCCATTCGATCTTCCAAAATGTCCCAAACATGATTGTGGCTTAACGTATTTTGCGAAGTCAACGAGCGACGATACACGCGAAATTTATTCGCTCTGGCATTCCAAATACTTGTTCCGCCGCCCGTTCCTATCCAAACATTGCCCGCATCATCTTCAAGAACTGAATAAACTCGATTTTCGCTTAAACTGCGCGGATTGAGTTGATCGTTTACAAAACGAACAGCTTCCGATCGTGTCGTATCAAATATTCCGAAAAGGCCGAAGTTATCTGTGCCGATCCAAACGCGTCCGGCACGATCCGTGGATACTTGGTTTATCGGACCATCCGTCAGAACTTTATTATCCAACTTCGTTGAAGTGTATTTGGTCATTGTCCCGTTGTCCCAATTGAACAATCCTTTATCCGTACCGATCCAAACTTGACCAGTGATATCTTCGGTTAACGAGGTAACGACCACTTCATCACTTTGCGGACGACCGGCGATTTGCATCGAAATGCGAAACCACTGGCCTTGACGATCGCGTACAAATAAACCTCCCAGTTGTGTTCCTGCCCATACGGTGCCCGAGCGTTCTACACACAATGCCTTTATTTGCCCATACTTTAATTCCGGAACTTCAGAGGCAGGGCGAAAAGTTTCTTTTTCACGATCCATATACACGATGCCCCGGCCGGTAGCAATCATAAAATTGCCGATATGATCTTCTAGTATCGCATAAACGTCATTAGACGGCAACGAACCGGCCTGGCCGTCAGCGATAAAATTACGAAACTGTTCCGTGGTTTGGTTCATGCGTGATAGCCCGCCGCCTTGCGTACCGATCCATAACACATGATGTTTATCTTCGTAAATCGTATTGATCCAATTCATAGATATCGAACTACTATCATCCACATCATGTTTGAAAACACTAAACTGATAGCCGTCGTAACGGTTGAGACCATCCTGCGTCCCAAACCAAATAAATCCGCGATAGTCTTGTACAATGGCATACACATTACTTTGCGACAGGCCGTTTTCTACGGTTAGTCGTTTAAATTCAAATTCACGGGATTGTGAAAAAAGAAAGGTAGTTCCGATAAAAAACAACCAAGCGACCAAAATTCGTTTTTTGATCATAGTCATTACTTTCATATCCATCGGCATGGCATTGCCATGCACGAACCGTCGAGAACATTAAGAAGTGAGAACATCAGGCAAGCGTTTAAAACTTAACTAATCTCAAGAGCCTGTGCAAGAAAATTAAAAAACTGGTATTCCAAACCTTTCAAATCATAGTTGAGAATAAGTCTTTTTTTTAATACTAAATACCATTTGGCATGATGGATGTTTTTCGTTTTATACATCGGAAAACAACATTAGACAACCTATCTCCTTCGCAAAGGACATCTCTGTGATTCGACCCCGCAACGCCACACTGCGTAAACGAAAACAGCTTTTGGATAACCTTTATAACGCATTTGATGCGTCCTATATCGCCAGCGATCCGATCCAAATGGTTCACCGTTTTGAGCAACCGTGTGATCAGGAAATTACAGCCGTACTGGCATCCGCCATGGCGTTCGGTCAGGTAGCACAAATCAACAAGGCATTATCTTCTGTGCTAACACTTATGAATAATCAGCCGCATTATTACGTTACCCATTTTGATCCCGAGCGTGAATTACCACGCTGGCAAAAATGGTACTATCGCATGATCCGGCCGGAAGACGTTTTACGTGTCCTATACGCTTTGAAAATCATTTTACAAAAACATCAAACACTTGGAAAATGGATTGAGTCACACTATCGAAATGAAGATGTACATCTAGGTATCACATGGAGCCGATGTGTGGATGAATTGAAAGACACCGATAAAAAACATTGGCAATGGCGGCGTGCACTCGGCGTAGGATTTACTTTTCTTTTGGCTGATCCGTCCAAAAAAAGCGCCTGTAAACGTGCATTTTTGATGTTGCGATGGATGGTGCGCAAGGATAGTATTGATTTAGGATTATGGAATCTACCGACGTCGAAATTACTTATTCCCGTAGATACCCATATTCAGCGGATTGCACTTTATATCGGCTTAACCAAACGTACGGATACTTCCCAAAAAACGGCGATAGAGATTACCGACACGTTAAAAAAATTAGACGCGATAGATCCTGTAAAATACGACTTTGCGATTTGTCGTCTCGGCATTCTCAAAATGTGTCCGCGCAAACGACGGATCGTTCAATGCCATGCCTGTCCTATCTATGATATCTGTTTGCTGTGAGAAAAAATGAGGTATGAAACGTGCCGTGGAAGAGAATGAAACAATGCAGATTTTTGAGAATTTTTTTATTTATTCGACGGTTGTGCGGATTCGGTATCCGGTTCAAATTTTTCACATTGATCATCCAATGCCACCGTGGCGCGGGTCAACTGGCAAGCGTAGGTAAAATCCATTTCCGGGCGATCCAAACTGACATACGATAATCTGTATTTACACGCCAGACACGAAACGCCGTGCGAGGGGTTGGAGCGAATGGCTTTATTTCGCAACTGCCGCATCACATCCTGATTGTTCACCGCCAATGATGCGCTTTTGGAGTGCGTTTTGGAAATCTCTTTAAAAAACACATTCATGAGCTGAATGAATTGGCTCGCTTGTGTAAGCGAACGACGCACACGATACAGGATGTATGACTGAATGGCCAATACGATGATAAAAAGCAAAAAAAGAATATTGATAAGCAGTTCGGATTGCGAAAAATGCATAGAGTTTCCTTTCTTTGCTAAGATAATTCACGTGGCGCGTAAAAGCAATCCGGGTTTATTTTTTTACAACCGCCACACATGAGCGAAACTCTTCAGTCGTCATCGCTCGCCACGAACCGGGTTGTAATCCCTCCAATGACAAGCTCATGATGCCCACACGCAATAAACGAAGCGTCGGGAAACCAGCTGCCGCTGTCATCCGCCGCACTTGGCGGTTTCGACCTTCGGTGAGTACCAACTCAACCCACGTCGTCGGAATATTTTTTCTGTAGCGGATAGGCGGATTGCGAATCGGATGATCCGGTGGCGGTTCCAATACCGTCACCCGTGCCGGCAATGTGGGTTTACCGTCCAATAGAATTCCGTGCCGCATTTTATCCAACGCTCCGTCATTAGGAATTCCCTCCACCTGCGCATGATAGGTGCGCGCATGGCCGTAACGCGGTTCGATCAAGCGATGTTGAAAATCACCGTCATCGGTGAGGATCAACAGCCCCTCGCTGTCCGTGTCCAAACGACCGACCGGATATACGTTTTTTGGAAATTTGAACTCTGCTAAGGAAGGATGTTTTTCATGCGGTGAAAACTGGCAAATAACACCGTACGGTTTATAAAAAAGTATGTATTGAAACCGCGTCAAAGGTTATGCTAAAAGTCCAAGTTTTTTCATACGCATGACAAGTGTCGTGCGTTTCATACCGAGTAATTTAGACGCTTCGGCTTTATTTTCGCCCGTTTGATGCAGCACAAACCGTATATACTCCCGTTCCATATCTTCGATCGGAAGCAGCGCACTCACACCGAAAACCGTACCCCCTTCGGGCAAAACAGGCACCACCGCCGACCGCTTGACTTTGAGCAATTCGTCAGGAATGTCGCCCATCTCCAAATGGCTACCCTCCGCGAACACCATCATGCGATGAATGATGTTTTTTAATTCGCGGATATTGCCTTTCCATTCCAAAGACGACAAATGATCCATCGCCTCGCGGGAAATCGAAACAATGGATTTGGCCGATTTTTTATTGTACTCATTGATAAAATAATTGATTAATAACGGAATATCGTCGCGGCGATCACGTAAGGGCGGCAAAGCGATCGGAAGCACATTGAGACGGTAAAACAAATCGCTGCGAAAACGTTCTGTTTTGCATTCTTCGACGAGTTCCCGATTACTGGCGGCAATAACGCGCACATTGACCGGGCGTGATTTGGTATCGCCGATGCGCCGAATCTCACGCTCCTGCAAAACCCGCAACAGACGCGCCTGCAACGGCAAACTGGTGTTTGATATTTCATCCAAAAAAATCGTTCCGCCGTCGGCTTCTTCAAAAAGTCCTTTACGATCCGCTACGGCGCCCGTAAAAGCGCCTTTGACGTGACCGAACAGTTCACTCTCCAACAGCGATTCGGACAACGCACCGCAATCCACCGCTACCATCGGAAAATTCTGACGTTGACTGTTATGATGAATGGCCCGCGCAACAAGCTCTTTGCCCGTACCGCTTTCGCCGGTAATCAGCACGGTCTCATCGGCAAGTGATGCAGCCTTGATGATGCGCCGAATCTGATTCATACTCGGACTGACGCTGACGATATTGTCCAGAGCATATTCTTTTTCGATCTCGGACTTGAGAAGAATGATTTCTTTCTGAAGTTTTTCTTTTTCCAGCTGAAGCCGGGTGATGTCATCAATACGCTGCGCGTTGGCAAGATTTTCTTCGTATTTTTCGATCGCCGCATGCACATCCCACATGAGCGCTTCACTATCCCACGGCTTGGTGATGTAACGGAAAATTTCACCCTCATTGATCGAAGCGACCAAATCGGAAATGTCCGTGTACGCCGTAAGTACGATGCGCACAATGGTGGGGTATTGCTCCTTGATTCGTTTGAGCAACTCGACACCGGTGATTTTGGGCATTTTCTGATCAACGATAGCGACCGCCACGCTGTGTTGCTGCAGCAGCTCCAAAGCCTCCAGCGCACCTTTAGCGGTATACACCTGATACTTTTCTTCGAAAAGTTTCGACAGGATATTTAATATGACCGGTTCGTCATCAACGCAGAGGATACTGTGGCGTTTGGACGTCATACGTTTTTTCTCATTTGTACGATATTCTCTATATGGTATGTGTGCGGAAACATATCTACCGGTTGTACACGTTCGATGGTATAATGCGCTTGCATCAGAGCAAGGTCGCGCGCTTGCGTAGAAGGATTGCAACTAACGTACACTATTTTATCCGGCGCCAAACGCATCACACTTCGAATGACATCTTCGTGTAACCCGGAACGCGGCGGATCGAGTATCACCACATCCGCTTTGGTTTGCAACGTATCCAGTGTCGTACGCATATCACCGTTAATAAACCGGCAATTGTCGGCGCGGTTTCGTGTGGCGTTTTTTTCCGCATTGCGGGTTGCACTTTCGATTAACTCTATACCGATCACTTCACGCGCCCGGTCGGCAATATATATCGCGATACTGCCGGTACCGCAATACAAATCCAAAACTACTTCATGACCTTTCAGATCCGCCATTTCACGGATGGTGCGATATAGCACCTCTGCGCCCAATGTATTGGTCTGAAAGAACGAACTGGATGATATTTCAAATTCAAGACCGTCTAATTTTTCCGTGATCACGCTTTGTCCATGCAAAAGATTTTCGCGTTCGGCGAACGCTACTTGCGATTTACGGTCGGTGATCCCGTTGATCAGGCTGGTAATTTGCGGAAACTTATTTATGATCGCCTGTTTAAATTCCTTCATAATCTCCGGCTGATCCGAATACGTCATAACATTGACCATCAAATGGCCGGTATGTACGGTTTCGCGAATAATCAAGAAACGCCAGAAGCCTTCGTTGGTCTGCACGGAGTACGGCGGTAATCCGCTACGCTGTGCAAAATCGCGCACAAAGGCGAGAATATCGTTAGCCAAAGGCGATTGCAAATAGCACTGATCAATGTGAAGAATTTTATCGAACCGTTGAGGAACGTGCATACCGAGCATAAACGAACGCGGCGGCCCTTCCGATGTTTTATCTACAACCCACTCCGTATCGCCGAAAGTAAACTCCATTTTGTTACGGTAATGAAAAATGCGCGGCGATCCGAGCGGTGCGGGTATATCAAGTCCTTTAAAACCGCCGATGCGTTCAAAAACATCAATCACGTTACGGCGTTTAAATTCCAACTGTGCATCATAATCCACATCCTGCCATTTGCATCCGCCGCATATTCCGTAATGCGTGCAGGCGTGATCTACGCGAAAACGCGAAGGTTCGATAATTTGCAGCGATCGGGCTTCGGCAAAATTTTTCTTCTTTTTCATTACCCGGGCTTGTACGCGATCGCCGGTAATGGCACCCTCCACAAACACGACAAAATCATGATAACGCGCCACGCCTTGACCGCCAAACGTGACCGTTTCGATATCAAGCGTCACATCGTCGCCTTTGCGCAGGATCGGTATGTCCGTCGTTTCGATCATTTTTTCTTGGCCGGTTCCAGTTCGTATTGCAATGTATAATTTTGATCCGGTGTAAAGTTACGTTCAATGGCACTCGTCACATAACCTTCTTTTTGCAGGAATATTTTATGCAAACCCGTTTTTACTGAAGGAAAAATCAAACCCGTCGGAGATTTGCCGAGCGGTTTGGACTTGAGGTCATCCAAATGCACCGATACGCCGGCCGGTTCAGAAATAACGGCAAATCCGTAACGACGCGACTCCGGACGAACACCGTCCAACGAAGCTGCAATTTTGGTCAGATCCAAATTGAGAGCTTTGGATTCGTCCGCACCGTCGAGTGTAAAATTATATTCATAGGTGTGGTACAAAAGCGGAAAACGAATTTTAATCGCGTTGCGTCCGGGTTGTAAATTATCAATAATCAACGATCCGCCAAAATTATCATCCAATGGAAATTCCGAATCATTGACATAGACACGTGTATCTTTGATCGTCTGACGATCGGAGCGTACACTCAGCGCTAAACGGCCATACGGATCATAATTACCCAGCGGATGATCACTGGGCCAAAAAAGATATGCCAGAACACACAAGATAACCAGTGCGGCGCTGCCCAAGACGAGGTGACGCTTATTCAGAACAAAATTATTGTTTTTTTCCGTATCGACCGGGCGTGTTGAGGTTTCCGCTGTTTCCACAGACACCGGAGCCGGCAAAACAAATACATTCATGTCCACAATTTTATCTTTGGTGGTTGCCGCTTCGTAATAACGAACCAACCAATCACGAATTTCTATTTGCGACATGGATTGAAGATATTTGTTGAGATCTTTGATAATCTCACTCGTCGTCGCATATCGTTGTCGGAGACTTTTGACCATAGCCCGGTGCACAATATCGACCAATGCGGGCGGCAAGTGCGGATGTGTCTCGGATAGCGGCGTAAATTTCCCCTGCGCGATCAGCGAAATCAGAGTCATGTTGGTATCGGCCGTGTACGGCTTTTTACCGGTCAGCATTTCATACATCATAATACCGAGACTGTACACATCGCTTTGCGGTGTGAGCTGATCGCCCGAGGCCTGTTCCGGCGACATATATGACGGTGTGCCAACGATCACGCCGGTCGCGGTCAGGTGACTTTTTCCGGCATCTTCTTCATGTTTGGCGATACCAAAATCCATCAGTTTGACTTGCCCGTTTTTTCCGAGACGGACATTGCTGGGTTTGATATCGCGATGAATAATTCCGTTTTCGTGCATGTGTTCCAGGCCACGGCACACTTCGCGAGCGATCATGGCGACAATCATCGGAGGAATCGTCGTTTTGGATTTGATGATCGGGCTGATATCAACGCCGTCAACGTACTCCATCACCAGATAATGATTATTCTGATCATCGGTAAAATAATCAAAGATCGCCGGGAGGTTTTCTTGTTTGAGTGTCGCCGACAACCGGGCTTCGCGTTCAAAGCGGCGCACTTTATCTTTTTGTTCGCCCTTCACGACTTTGATAGCGACGAGACGTTCCAACGCAGGATGCCGTCCAAGAAAAACGGTCGCCATACCGCCAACGCCGATTTGTTTGATGAAGTCGTAACTTTGATTGAGATTTGCCATAGTACTCGTCTGCCGCACCGCCGGATGCGTTATGTTTGATAGATTACGTTATAAAAAAAGGGGCTGTTTTTGTGAACAGCCCCAATGTAATGGATTCTTAAGGGATTTCAAAATTATTCTTCGTCTTCATCGATGATCGGCATTTTTTTAACGGACTTCTTTTTCTTGTCTTTGATCTTATCATTAAACTTTTTGATCTGCGACTCGAGTTTGTCCATAGCCAAATCGGTAGCTTTGGTCACATCGGCATCTTTGGCTTTGACGTTGATCACTTTGCCGAAAACTTTCACGTTGACTTCGACGACCTCTTTGAGCTTTTCTTTGTCCACGATGACTTCGCAGTCAATGATATGATCATGATACCGATCCAGCTTCTCCAGTTTTTCTTCGATGTAGGCTTTCACTTTAGGGCTCATTTTCTGGTGCCGTGCCGTGATACGGATTTTCATAACAGACTCCTTCAAATTAGATAATTAACCGACGGGAAACAGAAGCCCGGGCACAATCGAAGATCATGCCCGTTATAACAAAACATTTTCATTTCATTTTGCGCGCGGATGTGCTTTTTCATAGACTTTTTTCAAACGATCAACCGTAACGTGCGTATATACCTGTGTGGTTGAGAGATTTTCGTGACCCAGCAAATCTTTCACGGCACGCAGATCCGCGCCATTGTCCAGTAAATGCGTAGCAAACGAATGCCGCAAAATATGCGGACTCAGTTTTTTGGCATCGGATACTTTTTCGAGTGCGCGCTTGACCAAACGCTGAACGGCAAGCGGGGTAATCCGTTTACCGTTTTTTCCGAGAAATACGGCGTTTTTATCGGCGGACGAAACGGACCGTCGGTAATCAATGTAACCTTGCAACGCCGCTCCGGCATGTTTTCCCATAGGAATAATTCGCTGTTTGGCGCCCTTACCGAAAACCGAAAGCGTACCACCGGTAAAATTGATATCGGAAAAATTGAGACCCGTCAATTCGCTAAGACGGATACCGCAGCCATAAAACAATTCGAGGATTGCGCGATCGCGTAAGCCTTCCGGGGTACCGGCATCGACATAATCAAATACATCACGCACCTGTTCCTGACCAAGGAATGCCGGCATTTTTCTTTCAAATTTGGGTGTAGCAATGAGTTTGGCCGGATTGGCCGTAATGATTTGCTGTTTGGTCAGATATTTAAAAAAGGATTTTACGGCGGATAATTTGCGTGCGATACTTTTTTTCTGCAACCGATCACGGCTGAGTTGACCAAGATAAGCACGAATTTCGTTTTTGGAAATATCGGATGCATCAAACGATGAACTGTCGAAACGCGTCTCGACAAACGAAATAAATGCTGCGACATCCGTATGGTATGCGCCCACCGTTTTATCGGAAAAATTACGTTCGGCGTCGAGATATTTGAGGAAATCGTGTAGGTGTTGTCTGATCATTAAAAATCAATCAATTCGATTGATCGGCCGGTATATTATGTGCACCGATAAAAGTTAAGCAACAAAACGAGAGCTGTCAAGGACGGAACGGTGTTTTTTGATAAAATATTCAATTTTTTTTCAAAGTTTCGTTCATCGGCAAAGGATCATCGTAATTTAAGAACCTCTTAACTGTTTCTAATTTAACGATATAAGCTACCGCCCCATCGCCGTACGGATATCTTTCATACTGTCGCCGCCGTACTTTTCCAGCAAGGGATTGATCAAAGCCAAGGCCAACATGGATTCCGCCACGACACTGCATGCGGGCACCGATACCGTATCGGTGCGTTCTTTATGCGCACTGGCGGCTTCATGCGTACGGATATCAACCGACATCAACGGCCGCGCCAATGTCGGTATCGGTTTCATCGCACAGCGCACGATGATCCGTTCACCGGTCGTCATTCCGCCTTCCAATCCTCCGCTGCGATTGGTTTTACGGTAATACCCCCGAACATCATCATAAAAAATCGCATCGTGCACTTCCGAACCCCATTGCAAGGCGTTATCAAATGCGCTTCCGATTTCCACGCCTTTAACCGCCGGTATCGAAGCCATATGCTGCGCAATCACACCGTCCAATTTTTTATCCCAATGCGTATAACTGCCGATTCCCGCAGGCAAACCATCCGCATACACTTCAAAAATTCCGCCGAGTGAGTCGCCTTGTTTTTGCGCTTCTTTGATGACGGCGATCATACGTTGTTCGGCTTCCGCATCCAAAACACGTACGGAGGATTGATCGGCTTTTTCATTGATCGCCTCCGCCGTCATCGCATCCACACGAAGCTTCTCCGATTCAGCCGCGGTCAGAGATGCGCGCCCGATATGCGTCACGTGCGACGCAATACGAATACCGCACGATAATAAAACTTCACGCGCCACGGTCCCCAGCGCCACGCGCATCGCCGTTTCACGGGCACTGGATCGTTCGATCACAGGGCGTATATCATCAAAATCAAATTTTAGTGCCCCGGCCAAATCGGCATGCCCCGGTCTAGGAAGAGTTACCGGCTTGATGGTTTTCAAAATCTCCGGCGATGGGGTTCCCGTCATCATTTTGTCTGTCCAATTTTCCCAGTCGTTATTGCGAATGCGCAATCCTATCGGTGCACCGATGGTTTCACCGAAACGAACGCCGGAAATAATTTCCGCCTGATCGGTCTCGATTTTCATTCGACCGCCGCGTCCATAACCCTGTTGGCGGCGCCAAAGTTGATGATTGATGGCATCAACCGACAATTTCAGATGCGCGGGCACACCCTCTATAATGCCTACCAATCCCGAACCATGCGATTCGCCTGACGTCAACCAACGTATCATATAAGGATTCCCTAAAAAATTAAACTCGCAAACATGTGTTATGAATTGCAATTATAGGCCAAAAAAGGTATAATTAAAACAGCTAAAAAACGAATTCTTATGAGGAAAATACAGTCTATGAAGAGGATTATTGCATTAGTTTTATCGCTGTGTGCTGCGGTATCGGCCTCCGCCCAGTGGCCGCGTTTATCGGTTAAAACAGCTGTCACCGCTATTGCCGTGGAAGATACGGTAACCTGGATCGGCACCAACGATGGTATTCGCGGCGTCGTTAACGGAACAGAGAAATTTTATTTTGACAAAGGCAACGGTCTGACGTCCAATATCATCCGCGCTATCACGATCGACAACCAAAACCGAAAATGGATCGCGACGGAAGAAGGCCTTAACGTACTTGACGGAAAGAAAGTCAAACAATACCTCAAGAGTCCGGAAACTTTGCCGACCAACGAAATCAACAGTGTCCACGCCGATGAAGAAGGCAATGTGTGGATCGGTACGGAAAAAGGATTGGTACGTATCAGCGGCAACAGTTGGACGCTTTTAGATCGTAAAACGACCTTGGACGGCCTTCCATCAAACACCATTCGCGGGATCAGTTCGGTTTGGAATGGCCCGGTTTGGATCGCAACAGATGACGGCTTGGTTTCATACCACAACAAAAAATGGGCGCTCTATACACGCAAACTAAATAACCTTCCGTCCGATGACGTATTTGACGTGGTCGCGGATCCCTCCACCGGCAACGTATGGATCGGAACTTCGCGCGGCGTCGCTTTATTTGACGGAAAATTGATGACGCAATTTCTTTCCGATATACCGGTGCGCGCCCTGACTTTGGATAAGATCGGACGCTGCTGGGTCGCCACCAAAAACGAAGGCGTGCATCTGATCGACGGTGCGCGTGTCGTGAAGTACTCGACTAAAGAAGGAATGCTCGTATCCGACGAAGGATATGCTGTCACGTGCGACGCGTTCAATACGATATGGGCAGGTCATCAGCTCGGTGTTCAAATTTTTTTAGATGAATCCATAGGGAATCGCATCGCTCCTTATTTTCTTACCGAGGCGCAAAAAGCATTTTGGTCCAACGACAATACGCGTGCCCGTTTATACTACAACCATATTGTCAACCGGTCGTACTTATCCGCAACACCGGAAGCCGCGACCGCAATGATCGGGTTGGGTGAACTCTACGAACGCGAAGCTATGACCGAACGCGCTGCCGATACCTACCTTCGTTTTACGGAGCGCTTTCCGAACGATGCACGTACAAAAAATTTGCTTTTGAAATCGGCACAACTGCAGTCACAGATAAAAAAATATGCTGAATCCGCTGCTACGTATCAGAAATTTATCACACTCTACAAGGACGATGCGGACGCTTTTACCATAGCGTGGATGCGTTATAATCTCTTAGAACTCGCCGGTGATTCGGTGAATGCGCTTCAGACGCTGCAAAATCTTAACACACAATTCCCGTCCAATCCGCGTGCCGACGAAATTCGCTGGCGGGTACTCTCTGCCGGAAATTCTGCCGGGACAGCATCTAAAGAACTTAGTGCCTTAGCTAATTCGACACGTGACTTTGAAGTACAATACCAGCTCGCGTCCCTTTATGATGCCCAGCACCGCAAAGATATACTCGAAGGCATGCAAGGCAGCATCACATGGCAAACGCTGTCATCACCTTCCGCCGTCACCTCCATACTCGAAGACGGCGACATTGCCTGGGCGTCTACATCCGGCAACGGTGTTGTCAAATGGGACATCAAACTCAACGCTCTTACCTCCTACAGCGACGGACTGAAAACACCGATGGTAAAATCGTTTTATATGGATGCAGATCGTGATCTGTGGGCCATGATCGAAGGCGTACCCGAGAGTAATTTGTATAACATGAATTACAGCAAGAATCGCTACAAGTGGATTATACAACCCGCGCCCTTCGCGAAAAAGACAGTAAATCAGGTACTCTATCGTGCTAAAACTAAAACTACGATTTGCGCTACCGATC
Organism: bacterium; assembly: GCA_013360215.1. Taxonomy (NCBI): domain Bacteria; species bacterium. The sequence goes on from JABWCP010000018.1 coordinate 43,214, forward strand.
AGGGATTGCAGATCGTCGGTAAAGGCGGTCGCCTTGTAACAGCCAAAAACGGTTTGCCGTCCGATAAAGTAAAATTTATCGCCGACGACAGTCAGGGTATTTTGTGGCTGATCTCCGACAACAAGTTGGTACAGTTTGACAAAGAACCCAAAATGATCTTATACACCGGCGAAACCAATTTTACAGAGGTGCGCGGCTTTTTTATTGATGCCAAGGACAATAAATGGCTGGCGACCGATCGCGGTTTAGTACGCTATGACGGCACATGGAAATCGTACACACAAAAAGACGGACTTATCAGTGACAATGTCACTTGCGCGGCCGTTTCGCCGTCCGGTAAAATTTTGACCGGCACGTCATCCGGTGTCAGTTACTTCAATGGTACGTATTGGATCAGTTATACCACGGAAACCGGATTACCATCCAATGATGTCAAAGCCGTACTTTTTACCAAAGATGAGACCGTGTGGGTAGGAACCGATAAAGGCATACATATTCGCAAGGCCGAAGGTGACGGCGATCGTGTATTACTGATTCGCAAGGTACTTGCCGAAGAAGATTCGCTTTTGAATATACGCGCATATGACAAACTCCGTACCGTCTATGCATCGGTAAATATCTTCGGCGATCTGACGGAATGGGTAGCCTACAAAACGGCTAATACATATGAAATGGAAAAACGCTGGGATGATGCATTCCAATTGTACACAAAAATCCGTACCGATAATCCGGTCACGACCTTGGCGACGGATGCGCGTATGTACCGTGTCGCCCGTGCCTTTGAAAATGCGGGCGAATCAGCCAAAGCTATGCCGATTTATTTTGACCTTGCCGAACGGTATAAAACATATACGGACGGCAACTATCGCGTCGAAGAAGCGCTGGTTCGCATTATCCGCAACTACCAAAAAGAAAACAACATTCAACGCGCGTTGGAACAGGCCCGGCAAATAATGGCCATGTACCCCCGTTCACCGTGGCTTCGTGAAGTGCGATTCATATTCACGCAGATCACTGAAAATGCTCCTCCCAAAGAAACGTCCACGATGGCGCTTCTGCAGGAATGGCTTAACCGCTTTCCGGATCACAGCGACGTTCTGCGGTTGAAGTACAAATTGGCTTCGATGTATTGGGAAGAGCAGCAGTTTGAATACGCCGAAAAATTATATGCGGAAATCAATTCAGCGGCCGGCACACCCAAGGGACTTCAATCTTTATTAGAGCGCCGTATGGCCAAACGTCAGCTGACCAAAAAATAAAACGACGGATCACGATAAAACAAAAAAACCTGCTTACGATAAGCAGGTTTTTTTATTGGTGGGAAGTCGCAAAATCACGATTACACAACTTTTTTCAAAATATTCGATTTTAGTGAACAGACAAATGTCGTGTCATATATATTCCTCGCTGTGACTGTTATAAAATTACGATTGAACTATGCACTCTGAATCAATGGAAAAATGATGCTTCGGCATCCAATACATGCATTAAAATTTCTGTGGAACAACGAAGTCGGTTTAACTATCTTGGCAAGCGTCCGCTATACTCTATAAAGGAAACCGATGCCATCGAATCAGTTTGCGTATAACTCGTTTGTTGAGTTGGATAACCAAATAAACGGTAAGCGAAGCCCGTTTAGCCCACTCAATAACAAGCTCAACTTTGATGATAAGCGATTTCATGATTGGTATCGATTTGTATTGTCTTATCCCGCGCATCTGGTAAGAACCTATCTCCAAGAGTTTTGTAGCAGCCAAAACGATATTGTACTTGATCCTTTTTGCGGTACCGGAACGACTCTGGTAGAAGCAAAACTAAATGGAGTTAACTCTGTAGGCATAGAAGCTAATCCGTTCGCTCATTTTGCATCGACCACTAAAATCAATTGGGAAATATCTGCTGATCAATTTTTAAAATGCGCACTTGAAATAGCTGATCTTGTCAGATCAGAATTTGAAAAAAGTGGAATTGATGATGATGACACTAATATGCCAGAACATACATTTCCTCTAAGAACACTTGATTCCGAATTAGAAAAAATCATTTTAACAAATTCTATAAGCCCAATTCCACTACACAAAACGTTAGTGTTGTTAGAAAACATTAAGAATCATGCCCAAAAACAATATTATCCTCACTTACTTTTAGGGCTAGCCAAGGCTACAGTGTTTAAAACAAGTAACTTAAAATTTGGCCCGGAAGTCGGTCTTGGAAAAATAAAGGATAATGTATCTGTCATTGCACCATGGCTATTTGAAATAAATGCAATTGCGAATGACCTCCGAACAATCCAAATCGGCACGCATAAAGAATCCATTGCGCATTTGGGAGATTCCCGCCAGGCGAGTGCATTGATTAAACCTCAATCGATCACTGCGGTTATCACCTCACCGCCATATCCAAACGAAAAAGATTACACTCGAACCACTCGTTTAGAATCCGTTTTGTTGGGCTTCATACGAAGCAAAGAAGAATTGCGTCAATTTAAAAAGACTTTGATTAGATCGAATACCAGAGGCGTTTACAAAGACGATGACGATCACCAATGGATTGCCAATCACCCCGAAATTAAGCGTATTGCTGATCAAATTGAGGCGCGTCGAATTGAGCTTAATAAGACATCTGGATTTGAGCGTTTATACAGTAGAGTGACGTTATTATATTTTGGAGGAATGGCAAAACATCTAAAAGAATTACAACCGGTATTAAAACCCGGCGCTCGATTAGCTTATGTTGTTGGAGATCAAGCCTCTTATTTGAGGATAATGATCCGAACCGGTGAAATTCTTGCTGATATTGCAAAAAAGTTAGGTTACAGAGTTGATCGAATTGATTTGTTTAGAACAAGGTTTGCTACTGCAACGGGCGAACAATTACGCGAAGAGGTAGTTGTTTTGACATGGCCGGGAAATTAATCATGAAATCAGACAACCGATATAAACAAATCATCGAAAAAATATTCTTTAACCATTATAAAAATGGGATGAAAGAAGTACCATTTGAAAGAGATGAAATTGAACGTGTTGCAAAAAATCTAAAGATCAAACTACCTAAGAACATTGGCGATATTATTTACACTTTTCGGTATCGAGTGGCACTGCCTAATTCGATTGTTTCCAAGGCACCTAAAGGGATGGAATGGATAATCAGACCTGCCGGTCAGTCTAAGTACAAATTTGTAACTACAAAATTTGCAAACATCCATCCTTCTGAGATACTAAGTCAGACCAAAATCCCTAATGCCACCCCCGGTATTATAGAGTCATATGCTTTCTCTGATGAGCAAGCACTGTTAGCAAAAATCAGATATAACCGACTAATCGACATTTTTACCGGAATAGCATGTTATTCATTACAAAGCCACTTACGATCAAATGTTTCGAACCTCGGCCAAATAGAAACAGATGAAATCTATGTTGGCATTGACAAGAAAGGGGTGCATTACATTATTCCAGTGCAAGCAAAAGGTTCTACTGATAAACTTGGAATTGTGCAAATAGAACAAGATATCGCATTGTGTAAAAACAAATTCCCTAACTTAGTCGCCAAACCAATTGGTGCGCAATCCATTACTGACGATCTGATCGCGTTGTTCGAGTTTGAAATATCGGATAATGGAATTACAGTTGTTTCTGAAAAACACTATCGTTTGGTCAATCCTGAAAATCTATCGCCTCAAGAATTACTAAGTTACCGTAATCGAACCGAGTAGACTTGTACGGACAACTTTAATGCGCATAGGAATCGGCATAACACATAATATGTTGCCTATTTTTGAAGTAAAATAATATCTGGAGCAAGAAGATTTGGTTCTTGAATCATAGCGGTCACATTTGATTAAAGCAAAAAAACCTGCTTACGATAAGCAGGTTTTTTTATTGGCTGGTGACCCCAAGGGGATTCGAACCCCTATTACCGCCGTGAAAGGGCGATGTCCTAACCATTAGACGATGGGGCCATATTTTCTAAGAACATCAAAAGTGCGCCTAATATAAGCGACGACCTTCGGTTGTGCAAGTTTTTTTTTATTTATTTCACGGCTCTAAAAGTACAGCGACTTCCACATTCCCCGTCGCCGGAAACATATCTACGGGTATCACATGTGCCGCGCGATACCCGCCTTGACGCCAGCGTTTTAATTCATACGGAAGACGTTCGATATCGCAAAATACATGCACGACGCGATCCGGTTTGGCCATAGCCAGCGTCTCGATAACGCCCGGTGCCGTTCCCGAACGCGGGGGATCCAATACCGCAATGAACGGCGTTTTCTGTTTTTTGAGCATGGGCTCCAGCGTAAGACCGGACAGGTCGCCGATATGAAACCGTGCGTTGGTGATTTTCATTCGAAGCGCATTGGTACGCGCTGAATCCACCGAATGACGCGACATTTCTACACCGATTACTTTTTCGACATTGGGCGCCAAACTCAGACCAAACAAACCATAGCCGCAGTATAAATCGTACAACGTATGATGCGGTTGCGGCGAAATCAGATCGTGTACCGTCGCGATAAAATCCGGAAGTACGGACGGATTGGTCTGAGAAAATCCCAAAACCGAATGCGTGAACTGTTGCTCCCCCACATCTTGGACAACATCCCGTTCTCCAAATATTTTTTGCAACGCTGTCGGATCGCTCACGGCTTTGTCGGACATATAATATTTTGAATATTCATCCTTGATCAGAAGGAAACCGACAACCATCGGAAATTCACGCGACAGCGATTTGGATAACAACGTACAATCACGTTTGATCCGATTATCTTCATCGCGCACACTGAGGAGAACGGTGATCCGGCGATCATCACCTCGCAAAATGACATAATTCAACGCACGGGCGAACATATACGAAGCTTCGGAGGACAACCATTGCTGCACGTAGGCGTAAATGCCGCTATGCAAAAGCCGCTCAATACCGCATTGGCGCACATCCAAAGGTTTGATTTTTCCTTCGTCATCCATCCCGGTCAATCCCAGCAACACGCGATTATCCGTAACAAAAGCGCGGCGTTTAGAATTGGTACGGTACCGACGCGAAAGCGGAGAAGCGATGATAGACTCCGGTTTTCCGTCTAATCTGTGCATGCGCCAAAATTCTCGGATCGCCTCGTTTTTGATTCGCAATTCGTCATTATAATTAGACTGAATGAGTGGACATATTGTACAAACCGATCCGCGGTACGTCGTACATTCATTTTTCGGTAAAGTCGCCGGCTTGGATTTAGATTGCCTACGTAGATTTAAAAGAATATCAGAAAATGTGGTCATGGCTCCGGTGGTATATTATTGGCCTAAGGCACGCGCAGCATGTACAAAATTCACATGCCGACAAACTATAGTCTTACTGATCTAATGTTATTGCGTCTCGCCCGTAATTAAAATTGCTTTTTTAGTCGATCAATCGAATCAAAATACAAACGTTCATTTTGCGAATAAACACGCAGTGCCACTGAGTGCATCACACCGATCAAAAAAAATAAGACTTGGCTAACGGCGTCATTTCGTACATTCATTACTCCCATTCAATCGTAGCCGGAGGTTTGGAGCTGATATCGTACGTTACGCGATTGATACCGCGAACCTCATTAATAATCCGGTTGGAAATGCGACCCAATAAGTCGTACGGCAGATGCGCCCAATCGGCGGTCATGCCATCCTGACTTGTGACGGCACGTATAGCGACGGCATTTTGGTAAGTACGTTCATCCCCCATCACACCGACCGACTTGACAGGAAGCAAAACGGTAAAGGCTTGCCAAACATTGGAATACTCGCCTGATTTTTTCAATTCTTCCATAAAGATCGCATCGGCTTCGCGCAATAAATCACAGCGTTCTTTCGTTACCTCGCCGAGCACACGTACGGCCAGACCGGGACCCGGGAACGGGTGACGCATAAGCAGATCATCGGGCAAACCTAACTGGCGACCGACGGCGCGCACTTCATCTTTGAAAAGTTCGCGCAGGGGTTCGATTAATTGCAGTTTCATTTTTTCCGGTAATCCGCCGACATTGTGATGTGTTTTGATCGTAGCCGAGGGCCCTTTGATGGATACACTTTCGATCACATCCGGATAGAGCGTACCTTGCGCTAAAAAGTCAATGTGGCCCGTTGTGGCACGCAACTTTTCAACTTCCGTTTCAAACACATCGATAAACGTTGCGCCGATGATTTTTCTTTTTTTCTCCGGATCGGTCACATCTTTGAGTCGCGTCAAAAAAAGTTCGGACGCATCCGCCACAATCAGATTATTGTTAAAAAACGAACGAAACGCCGCTTCGACTTGCCCGCGTTCGTTTTTTCGAAGCAGTCCATTATCTACAAAAATAGCCGAAAAACGATCCGGTATGGCCTGATGCAATAGCATCGCTACTACGGACGAATCCACGCCACCGGAGAGCGCACAAATCACATAACCGTCACCGACCTTTGCACGAATAGCATCCGTCGTTTCTTTGACAAAGGAAGAAGGTGTCCATTGACCCGTACACGCGCAAATGGTGCGAACGAAATTTTTGAGAAGATTGATACCCAGCGGTGTATGCGCCACTTCCGGGTGAAACTGAACGCCCCAAAAACGACGCGCTTTATTTCGCATTGCCGTGATCGGCGCATTGTCCGTACCGGCGATGATTTCAAATCCATCGGGAATTTTTTCCAAACGATCTCCGTGGCTCTGCCATACCGTCGTTTGTTCAGGAAAGCCGCTGAACAAATCCGTGTGATCGGTAATGCGAATTTCAGCCCGACCGAACTCCCGATGTGCCGCTTTATCTACAGCACCGCCGAGAAAATAAGCCATAACCTGCATCCCGTAACACACCCCCAATACGGGAATTCCCAAATCGAAGATGGCACGATCCGGATGCGGCGCTCCGTTTTCATACACACTGCTTGGTCCGCCCGAGAGGATAATTCCTTTAGGTTGCAGCGCGCGAATTTTGTCCGGCGTCATATTGTACGGATGTATTTCGCAATACACCTGCAGTTCGCGAACACGCCGTGCGATCAATTGGGTAAATTGTGATCCGAAATCCAGTATTAAAATAGTTTCACCGTGACTCACGTTGCGATTCCTTTATTACAATTATAATTTATAATAGTTTTTGATACAGTTCCCATGCCCGTTGAAAATCATGGATCGTAAAGGCCGGTGCCGCACTGCCCAAGGAGGGTTGCCCGTTACGTAACGCATTCATATCCGACCATATATAATCACTATGTTCGTCTGAAAGTGATACTTCGCTCGACGGCGAAATGGCTAAATAATCTACCGACACATAGATCCCGCGCCCGAAATCACCGTACCAGATGTCCACCGGATGAAGTATTTTTACCGTGAGACCGCACTCTTCAAATACTTCCCGCAACACCCCTTCATTTGGGTTTTCATCCGGATTGAGTCTTCCGCCCGGCGGTCCCCAAATCACCGGAGGATTGGTTCTTTTCAACAAAAGAAATTTTCCATCGTGAACGATGTATGCCGTCACCGCCATACGATGCGTACGTTCAGGCATGCGACGATTTCCGTTCCAGATATTTCTGATGACCACGCATAATAGCCGATTTGGCAAACGCCTCCGGTTCCCAACCAAAACTGCGTACGTCTTTACCTTCGAGATGTTTATACGTGGTAAAAAAATGTTCAATTTCGACAAGCAAATGATGCGGCAGTTGCTCCACCCGGTGAATATCGCGAAACTGTTCGTCACGTATCGCCACACCCAGAATTTTATCATCCGGACCTTTATCGTCCCGCATGCGTAAAACACCGACCGGACGCGCTTCGACCAATACTCCGACATGAAGCGGTTGCGATGCCACGATCAAAATATCAAGCGGATCACCGTCATCATAAAATGTACTCGGAATAAAACCATAGGCCGTAGGATAATGCACGGCCGAATACAACGTGCGGTCGAGTTTAAATATTTCAAGTTCTACGTCGTATTCGTATTTATTACGACTGCCGCTCGGAATCTCGACGATCGCGTGCACTTCGTCGGGTGATTTTTTTCCGATCGGGAGATCTTTAAGACTCATGCGATGATTCTTTTTTTAATGTTTTTAATCGCGCAAGATGGACGGTAACGGCGGATGCAATACCAATCAATATCCACGGCACAAACCACGGCATGGTCGTCGTCCAAATACTGATACCGATAGAAATCCACAATACGGAGATCGAACCGATTTTGACAGACAATGGTGTGCCGCGATTTTCTTTATAATTGCGAAGATATGTCCCGAAGAATTTATTGGTATACAGCCAGCAATGAAATCGCTCAGAGCTTCGCGCATAACACCATCCGGCGAGAATGAGAAAAATCGTCGTCGGCATCAGCGGTAAAATAGCACCGATCACACCCAAGGCTACGAAAATGTGGCCTGCTATGACAAGCAAAATACGCATCGGACGACTGAGCGGTTTTGTCGCGATCTGTTTGACAGTTATTGATGATTCGTCAGAAGCGTGCGGATTCATCATAATCCCTTCATCATTTTATTGGCGGCAACAAGAATCGGATCCCATACCGGTGCAAACGGAGGCGTGTACATCATTTGCATATCCGCGATTTGACGCAGCGTCATTTTTTGTTGGATCGCTAGCGCCAATACATTGGCGCGCAGAGCGGCGCCTTCTTCGGCGATGAGATTGGCCCCGATCAGACGTTTGGAATGTTTATCGGCGAGAAGTGTGATCATAACCGGTTTAGCGCCGGGATACGCTCCAACGCGGGAGCGCGCCATGATTGTTTCTTCGATAACGGATAGACCGTGCGCGGATGCCGAAGCCGCATCGAGACCTACCGAAGCTACTTCGAGGTCGAAAATTTTGACCGCTGTATTACGCACTACCGGAGGAAACTCGGCAAACCCGCCCGCTGCATTTTCTCCGGCGATCCAACCCATTTTGTTGGCGATATTAGCCAATGGCAGATACATCGGTTTATTAATAAGTGCATTTTTAAATTCAGTACAAGCCCCGGCCGCCCATATACGATCTGCATTTGTTTTGAGGTGATGATCTACGATGATACCGCCGGAAGCACCGCACCGTATCTTGGCTTCCCGCGCAAGATCCGTGTTAGGTTCAAAACCTGTCGCTATTATGACCACATCGGCATCAAAACGGGCGTTACCGGAAATCACCGCACGCACTGTTTGGCCGTCCGCCACCACTTCTGGTGAAGTAATATTACCTTCAAATTTTACACCCTGACGCTTTAATTCATCCGCCACCACGCGCCGACCGGACAATTCCAGTGAGTCCATTGGCCATTCCGATTTATGCAGGACGGTGACGTGCATGGCATGACGGCGTAACGCCTCAGCCATCTCCATACCGATAAAGCCACCGCCGATAATGACGGCTGTCGAAGGACGTCGTGATGCGAGGTAATTTTTGATACGCATGCTATCAGACAGTGAACGTACGGCAAACACATTATCATATCGAAACCAAGCCGGATCGGGTACACGGGCTCGCGCGCCCGTCGCAATAATCAATGCATCGTAAGTGTATTCCGCGATCTGATCGGTTTGCAGATTGCGCATGACGACACGACGGCGATGCGGCCATATCGCTTCCGCACGATGAAAAATTCGTACGGCACACCCTTTTTCTTTTTCAAACGAGGCCGGTGTAAAATGAATTAGTTTTTCCGCTTCCGGTATCACATCACCGATAAAATACGGCATCGCACATGAGCCATAGGAAATATGTTCGCCTTGCTCAAACAAAACGACTTCGGCGCGGGGATTGATCCGTTTGGCTTTGGCCGCTGCCGCCGGTCCCGCCGCTACGCCGCCGATGATAATGATTTTAGGCGATGAGGATTTCATGTTTTTTGCGGTTTCTTTTTGGCCGCAGGAAAAAGAATGTTATTAAGAATCAGCCTATAACCGGGCGAATTTTTGTGCAGTGCAAGATCCGTAGGCGGATCCCCTACGGCGTGGGTATAGTCTTCCGGGTCATGACCACCGTAAAACGTAAATGTTCCTTTGCCAAAATTACCATGCAAATATTTGACCGAGCCGATGGAAGCGTCTTCGCCCATCACTACGATATTCTCTTTGAGTAATTCACGACGGTAACCCGTCGTTTGACCCATAAATCCTTTGACAACGTTGACATGATTTTGCGTTAACATAGTCGGTACAGGGTCGTATTTGGCTGAAAAATCAAACAACGTAAAATAATCCTCTTCCGGTGTTTTAAGCCGCAAGCCGTTACTGCTGGGGTGATCAATACTGGAAAACTCATACTGGTACGGATCCAGTTCGACACGAAAATTTTGAAATGCCAGACAATGACCGTAGTCTAATTTCTCATTAGCACGCATATCCACCGGATCACCATCGTAAACCACATCGCAGATATCGGTTTTTTGCGCGGCCAAAGCCACATCAAAACTATCCGTCGCCCCGCACATGGCAAACATAAAACCGCCTTTAGCGATAAATTCTTTCATGGCCTGCACGACACCAAGTTTTTCCTTGGAGACTTTACTATATCCCATCTGCTGTGCAAATGTTTCATAATCACGTTGTTGCTGTTGGTACCAGGCCGCACGCCCGTACGCTGAGTAAAATTTGCCGTATTGTCCTGTAAAATCTTCGTGATGAAGGTGCAACCAATCGTATTCGGCAAGTTTTCCTTGCAAAACATCAAGATCAAAAATCTTATCGTATTTTATTTCAGCGTATTCCAGCGCCATAGTGACCGCGTCGTCCCAAGGTTTTTTATCCGGGGGCGTGTAAACGGCAATATGGGGCGCCTTTTCGAGATAGACGATTTCCATGTTTTCATTTTCGATCGTCGCATACACCTCGGCAACCTGTGCCGCTGATAAATTCTCCGTTTTGACGCCGCGCGCTAAACAGTAGTTGACCATCGTTTCCGTGTAGGCGATCATAAAAGATCCGCCGCGATAGTTGAGAAGCCATTCGACGGGTACTTTATTTTCCAACGCCGTATATGCGACGCCATAAGCTTTGAGATGATCGGATTGGCGCAGATCCATGGGAATGAGTAATTTTTGAGCGGTAAGCTCAGGCGTAAGAATACATATAAAACATGCCGCAGCAATAATGAGCTTTTGCATCATACGGCGGGTTTTCCCAAAAGCACCAAGACTTCATCCGTTGTCGCGGCTTGCAAAAGGCGCTCACGATTTTTTTCGATGCGTAAAAAACGAGCAATACCGGAAAGGGCTTTGATGTGCGGTCCTGTAACGGTTACCGGAGAAACGAGTAGAAAAAATATTCTTGCCGGGGCACCGTCAGCCGAATCAAAATGAATCCCGTCGCGTTTTATTCCAAAAGCGCCGACGAGTTTATCAACCCCGCTTGTTTTTCCATGCGGAATAGCGATACCGTGTCCAAGTCCGGTACTGAGCTTGCGTTCGCGGTCGATTACAGCTTGCCGAACCGCCGACTTATCCCGCACCAGACCGGCCTCCGATATCAATTCGATTAATTCGTCAATCACACTTTGTTTGGTTTTGCCCTGCAAATCAAGACGAATCGTGGCGGGTAAAATCAAATCCGCCAATGAAATCGGCGATGTATTCACTTCTGTCATCAAATCTCCTTTATGCGCGCGAAAGATACTCACAGCGCCGTTGATTTTCAAAGGATATTTGGCTTTATTTCTTTCAAATTTAACCTCCATCCATATGCCTTCACTACTTTCGGTTCGCCACTTATCGGCTCATTTTCATGTCGAAGACCAACTCTATAAAGCCGTAGATGATGTCAGTTTTGACATCGCACCGGAAGAAACATTATGTTTGGTCGGGGAATCCGGCAGCGGTAAGAGTATTACGGCATTATCGGTTTTGGATCTACTGCCCTACCCGGGAACCATCGCCGGCGGAGCAATATATTGGCAAGGCAAAAAACTCTATGACTCCGGCATAGATCACCGGAAAAGCTTGCGCGGTCGGGAAGTAGCCATGATCTTTCAGGAGCCTTTGACGGCGCTCAATCCCGTTTTGACATGCGGCGAACAAATCACCGAAGTTCTCCGCCTTCAACCAAAAACCGACAGCCGTACGATACGTCATCAATGTTTAGATTTATTGGAGCGCGTGGGATTAAACGAATCTGAAAAAGTGTATTCGGGATATCCGCATACGTTATCCGGCGGTATGCGTCAGCGGGTCATGATAGCTATAACCCTGGCATGCAAACCAAAACTTCTGATCGCCGATGAACCGACAACCGCGCTGGATGTTACGGTGCAGGCGCAAATTTTGGATGTACTGCGCGATCAGCAAAAACGCGACGGTATGGCACTGCTTCTTATTACGCATAATTTCGGAATTGTGGCCGGTATGGCCGATCGTGTGGCCGTGATGTATGCATCGAAACTTGTCGAAAGCGGGCCGGTAAGATCTATTTTTAAAAAACCCGCCCATCCTTATACTTCGGGTTTACTTCGCGCCATCCCCAGCCTGGTTTCCGATGAAAAGAAACTGTATGGCATTCCCGGGCAAGTCCCGCGGGCCAATCAATATCCTGCCGGCTGCCATTTTCACCCGCGCTGCATGCATGCCGACCACACGTGCCGCAACACAAAACCGGAACTCATCCATGTGGACGATACGCATCAAGCCGCATGTTTTCATCCCTATGCCGAAACATCAAGCACGGCAACTGATAAAATTTAGCCAATAAAAAAGCCTTTGTTTTTCACAAAGGCTTTTTTAAAAAAACTATTTCGTCAGATTACAATTTATCGGCCGCTTGTTTAGCCACATTGCGAACATCGCCATCCGCGTCAGACTGCGCTAACTGCATGAGTTTATCCTTAGCGGGTTTGTGTTTGATATTACCGAGAGCATCGGCGGCATAACGTCGCACAAACGAAACGCTATCGTCCAGCGCTTCCATCAGCACATCTTCGCAACCCGGCGCACTAATATCATCCAAAGCACGAATGATTGCATGCTTAAGATCGGGATCGCTGATTTTCTTGTATAACTTGACCAACGGTACCACGGCCTGCGCATCGTGCAAATCACCCAAAACACGAACCGCCGCAACTTGCTGACGGGGACGTTTTGTTTCCACAATGTGGATCAATGGTAACACGGCACGACGATCGTGAAGTTTGGCCAAAGCGTGTGCAGCACTCGACACCACACTGTGATCCGAATCTTTCAGCAGAAAAAATAGCGCATCCGCTGCACGTTTATCACCCAATTTTCCAAGCGCGTAGGCCGCTGCACTGCGCACCATGTACTCACCCGACTTCAGGCATTCCATCAAAGCATCAAACGCTTCGACTTTACCAAGGCGACCCAAAGACTCTGCTGCCGCCGCACGCACACCGACTTCTTCGTGCTGAGATTTCAGAACACCCATCAGCGCCGAAACAACTTTAGCGTCGTCGTAACCGCCCAATTCAAACGCGGCCTCTTCTTTGACTTCGACCTTGTTGCTTTGTAAATCTTTTAAAAGCTCGTCAATCGACTTGCTCATACCATCACTCCTCTAAAAACAAAACAGTTTATAAAAAAATTAGAATTACGTGCAAATTGCGCCCAACATACGTAAACGCTTTAAAATTTCCAATTCTTTTTTGGTCAGTGCACGATCTTGGCTATGACATAGCCCGTGACGATCCCGCACAAAAAAATAATGACCAACAACCGGTAATTGAGTACGGCTTTACCGTGGCCGGCGCGGATAGCGACCACGGAGACAAAATAACCGAGTCCATTGATGATCCATAAGAGCGATGAACTGAGAATCGCCACAAGAACCGGTCCGATAAACGGGATCAAACCGATCCCACCCAAGATCACCGCAGCAAGCCATGAAAACGCGCTTGAAATCAATCCAAAAAAAACGACGGCGCCGCCGACCATTTCACGATCCCAACCGAAATACGAGCCGATCGCCACCAATGCCATGATGATGATCCAGACCACCACCATTTTTTTCGTATCTTTGAAAAAATCGGCGGTTCGTGAAACAAATATCCTGCGGCGAACATGAAACCGACGCCAAAAACCTTGTTCGCGAATGGACTCCGGAACCACTTTTTGCTCAAACGCCGACTCCGGAGCCTGCGTCTCTTCGATCTGAAAGTGGATATAATCCGAAATCTCACGCTCGTATTTTCGCGTGGTCTCAGGGGTTTCCGACGGGTTATTGCGCGATGTCTCTTTGGAATCTTCCATACTCGGTAGTTCTCGCTATCAACCGCCGAAACGGAATTCCGGATAGAGGCACATACCGCCGTCCACATACAATGTCGTACCGGTAATATAGTCCGCTTCATCAGAGCAAAGGAACGCAACGGCCGCGGCGACATCATCCACTTCACCCATACGTCCGTACGGCATCTTGGTCATAAGATCAGCCATGCCTTTGGGATCGCTCCATACATTTTGATTGATCGGTGTTTTGATCGCACCGGGCGCCACTTGATTGATTCGAATTTTTTTCTCGGCGTATTCCTGCGCAACGGATTGCGCGAATAGATTGATACCGGCTTTCGTCGCGCAATAACTGGAAAATCCGGCCCACATGATCACTTGGTGAACGGAGCTGATATTGACAATTTTGCCGCGTGAACGGGAATTGGGGCGGTTTTCGTTTTTCAGAAATTGACGAATCGCGCTGCGGGAGCAGAGAAAATTACCCGTCAAATTGACACCGATCACTTTATCCCATTCCGCTTTGGTTACGTTTTCCAAAAAATTATGAATTTCTATACCCGCATTATTCACAAGAATATCAATGGTGCCGTATTCTTTGAACATCGCTTCGTACATCGCATTGACCTGATCTTCGTTGGATACATCCGCGCGAAACGCGATAGCTTTGCCGGCGCCGGCTTTGTTGATTTTATCAACCAGCGCTTTGGTCGCATCTTCGTTGGCAAACCAATTGATCATAACATCCGCACCTTCGGCGGCAAGACGTTGTACGATGCCCGCACCGATGCCGCTATTGGCGCCGGTGACGAGGGCTTTTTGGCCGGCAAGACGTTTTTCCATGACGATACTCCCGTTTGGTTAGACGATTTTGGATATGAAGAAAAATTACAGGTGTTCAGAAAGTGCGAAAAAGTTAGCTCTATTTGCGATATGAAACAAACCCTTTTTCGTCAGAAGCGTTGTACCAATACGGCCATCGTGGCGGCAAAATTACGATTTCCTTTGCTGCGTTGCGTCAAACGCCAGGTAAAATCCAGCCGCACAATACGATATATATCGCCGACCGCAAATCCCGCTTCGACCAAAGGTCTTCTTAGGTACTGGATTTTGTTTTGTCGCAAATTTTCCAATGTTTTTTTAGAAGCGTGTACAAAACCAATGGAAAACGTCGGTATACAATCTACATATCCGTCGCGCAGAAACGGCAAATCCGTACGTTCCAATAACGTGCCGCCGAAATTGTGTTCCATCGTCAACGCCGCCATACGATTGCCTTGAAAATGATTGGGCGTCGGTTCTCTGAAATCTACCGTTTTCAAAACGTACGGCGTCGTGCCGCCATAAAGATGAAAAAGGTACTGATTTGGCAATCGGTCCGTGCCCAGACCCAGTGCGGCCTTCCCGTCAAGTGAACCGCGCCGCGTCGTGGGGATATGAAATCGCGCGGAAAAATTATACAACGTAAAATGAAAATCGCTTTTCAGAAAATTGGGATTGGCATGATCAATACTCGCATCAAAAATCCAGTACGGTGTCCGCGGAGCGATACCCGTTCCCGTGCCGATGGTATAGTTAGCACTCACCGTGATACGACGTAAACGGCCGTCATTGATCGGATACACCGGATCAAAATCTTTATACATACTTTTGATGAGCGCGTAGTGTGCGTTTTTGGCTGCGCTGGAATCCCAGCGATCTGTGTAGGCAAACTCAACCCGTGCACCGCGAAAAGGCCTGACCCCGGTATAAGCCTGATAACCGCGTACATAAAAATAATTATAAATATCATAACGGTACACCAGACTCGTCAAGGAGTTATTGAGTACGCTGCCATCGTTGGTAAATTCTTTGTACGCAAGATCGTCGTAATATTTACCTCCGACATAAAATCGTTTGTCCAACCATTTTTTTTGCGCTTCGACGGAATACTTCACCGCTTCATCCGCAAACCCATATCCGACTTTGGTTTTGATCGTCAGATTCCTGACAATACGTTTGTACGCCAAATCATCAAATTCTATTTTGGCACCGGTAAAAAATCCTTCGACACGATTGTAGCGGATATCGGGAATGAGCTGAAATCCCCAATCAATATCCTTTTGCCGCTGACGTTTGCGGTATCCTTTCAAATCGGGATTGAGAATTTTCAGATTCCAAGGCAATTGGCCAAGATTGCTAAACCCCTGCGTTTCATCCTCTGTCATCGGCAATTTTTCATTATCAGCCCAAAATGCCGAATCGCGGAAATACGCATCTTCACGCGTTTCGACGGCTTTGCCGCGATACACGGCCGACGGTATTTCAGGATTGATCGCTGTTTCGTAAACCATCGTTTCACTGCGCCACTGCGCTTGCGCCGGCCACGGAAATGTAATATTGAACTGCATTCCCCACTGAATATGCTTCGGCAACCAAATCCCCGATGGTGTTTCCGCATACATGACGCGCACTTGCAATAAATCCGGAGGCGGGAAAAATTTGACGGCTTTATTAAACTGTATTTCAAAACCCACAACTTGAAATGTTTCCTGCGCGATATACACCACCCCATCCATCAAGGGTTCGTATTCCGTTTTGGGTTTACACCGTAACTGATGGACCGCAACACCTCCGATGACCGTGTCCCCGGCCAGCGAAAAATCATAGTATACCGCGGCATCTTCCGTCAGCGGGCCTGCTACCGATACGCGACCCACGGTGATCCTCGCACGAGTAAGATCATCAATAATCGGAAGATGTTCGATATTGTAATCCGTATAAAAAAAGTCATCAATGTGGCGGCGAGCAATTTCAATCTCTCGCACTTCATCAGGTTGACGCCAATAGTATTCCGCGTGCACCAGCGATGCGCTTTTCATTTCAAACGCATTTTTTTTGCTTTTATAGAGATCAATAAAAGATTTGCTGTACGTGGTAAGTTTGTAGGCCGAAAGTTTACCCCGTGATGCGCGAATCGCATGACGCGCCTTCTCGGCGAGGTTCAGCGCTTCATCCGTACCGGCCCATACCGGGGTATTAATTTCCATGAGCACGGTTATTAAAAATAATAATCGAAAAAACTTCATCAATAATTCTACAGGCTGAAAAGTGAGAAACGATATCGGGAGGCAATGTAAGGAAGACGCGTATGTCAATCAAGACTTATGACCGATGACGATGCGCCTGAAGATAGGCGTTGACATACGCCGTGTACGCTTGTATTTCCGCTGTGATACGCTCCTGAGACCACGCCAAGGCGCTCCCCATAATACTGGCCACACCATGCGCCACCGGCAATCCGTTATCCGGACTATAAGCCAGTCGCGTACGTCGTAACATTACATCGGAGAGTGTACGTGCCCATTCTTCTTGCACGGCATACCGTATCTGCGCTTCGCTGGTTTGATAATCGGGAGCCACCGGGCTCAATGACCAATTTTTTTGCTGCGCCATTTGCGCGGCCGCTCCGGCATCGGATCCCAGCATCGCTGTCAATGGCAATAGTTCTGTATCGTGATGCATCAAAGGGTGCATAGGTTCTGTTGCAGTACGGCAAGGTTGCATAGTAATACCAAGCGATTTTTCGATATGATCAACCATTTGCTCCGCCGCGCTACGGTATGTCGTTAATTTTCCGCCGATGAGCGAAACCAAGCCTTCCGCGCCTTCGCGTTGATGATCCAAAATCCCATGTCGCCGCGTAATGGCTCCGGTATGACGACGTTCGTCACGGGGAAGCGGGCGAATCCCGCAAAATGAAAAAACAATATCGTCACGCCCTGAGATTAACTCAGGCATGACATGGGTTGCTTCTTCGATGAGGTAATCAATCTCATGCGATTCAGGGAACACCGTATCCGGATGACCTTCGTAGCGCAAATCCGTCGTGCCGATGAGAATATAATCCAACCATGGTATGATAAAGAACGGGCGCCCGTCCCGACGGGCATTAACATAAAGCGCATCTTGCAATGCGATCGTATTGCGTATGACGATATGGCTTCCTTTGGTACCGCCTAATTGGGGTGGTATATTTTTTTGGGCATGCTTGAGCACATGATCCACCCAAGGACCGGACGTGTTGATCACCATATCGGCTGTGTATTCTGCTTCTTCACCGGTGAGGGTGTTCCGTGTTTGCACTCCGGTTATGCGTGCTTTCGATCGCAAAAATCCGGTGACTTCCGTATGGTTATATACTTCAGCGCCGTAACGAACGGCCGAATGGATATTGTCCAGAACTAAACGTTCCGGATAAATCGCCTGTGCATCAAAATAAGAAACACCGCCGAGAAGACTTTGCGCATTGATGCCGGGATAACGCGCACGCACCGCGCGATGGGTATATACGGAAAAACGCGGAAGCGATTTGTCAAACGACAAAAGATCGTATGCCCACATCCCCGCACGCATGGCCAGTCGGCCATATTTACCATGTCTATATATCGGCACAGTCAAACGAATAGGACGTACTAGATGCGGATGCTGATGCAGCAGGATTTCACGTTCACGCAGTGATTCGCGAACTAACCCGATTTCGCCGTGCTCCAAATACCGCAATCCGCCGTGAATCAGCTTGCTGGATGTCCAGCTTGTGCCTGAAGCAAAATCGTTTTTTTCAAAAAGTCGGACGTGATATCCACGT